>JBJOIF010000082.1:0-16499 GCA_046047335.1 Planctomycetota bacterium
ATCTCTGGGATCTCCAGCGGGAGTGCACCCCGCGTCCTGGACGGCTCGTGTGCCGGCCGTGACGGCACGCAACCTGTTTCGAGTCCAGCCCGCCGGGGCTGGGCCGCCGTTGACGAAGCCTCGGCGAACCCGCTCCCGGTCACGTCTCGGTTCGGACTCTTCATGCGGCCTGCGGGCCGCGGAAAGGCGAGGTCGGCATGAACCGCCTCAAGAAGGGCTTCACGATCGTCGAGCTGCTGGTGGTCGTTGCGATCATCGCGCTGCTCATCGCGATCCTGCTGCCTGCCATCGGCAAGGCCCGTGACGCCGCGCTGGGCACGCAAAGCCTGGCCAACCTGCGCAACCTGAGCGCAGCCTGCAACGCGTACGGCGCCGACTACAACGACCGGCAGTTCACGGCCGTGCCCGACGAAACGGGCATGTACGGCAACTTCTGCGTCGCGGCCTGCACCAACCTCACGGCCACGCAGTGCCTGCCGCAGATGATCCTCGGCTGGGACTCGGACGGCGGCCTGTGGGGCTACTGGTGCCGTGGCACCCCGGCCCGCTGCGCCGGCTGGCCCGGGACCTGCGGCCAGAATTTCGTCATCTACCAGGCCTGCGACTACTGGGGCTCCTGCCAGGCGCGCTGGCTCGGCTCGTGGCGCCTGACCAACTGCAAGGCGTTCAACAGCTACGTCAACGGGCGCTACTACGACAAGGTGTTCTGGGCCCCGAAGGACACGGTCACGCTGGCGAACGTCGAGAAGTACTTCGCCACCCCGGTGGAGTTCAACTTCACCAACGGTGACTACGCGGAGCCCACCTACTGCTGGAGCCCGGCCTCGATGTGGTCGCCGGACGTCCTGTCGTGGGAGCGTCGCACCGGTTCGGGCGCGGCCGCCTGCATCGGCCCGGCCCCGACCCAGGCCCTGATGCCCGGCGCGTACAAGAGCCCGGCGGCGGGCCTGTCCCAGTACCCGTCGCTCAAGTGGCGCATGTGGGAGCACCAGTGGCTGCAGAACCGCGAGGGTGGCGAGACCAACCCCGCCTTCAGCAGCCCGACGCCGTGGTTCTACAACCAGGGCTACAACAGCGCTCCCGCCGTGATGTGCTTCGACGGCCACACCCAGATCGTGTCGATCGCCGGCGTCCAGCAGGACAACGACCTTGCCACCGCGCAGGGCCGCCCGCTGTACTTCACCTGCGGCGGCGGTGTCAACGCGTACTTCGCGGCGGCCGCCTACGACATGCTCGTGACGGGTGCGGGTTCCTCGAACCCCGGCGTGCTGACCGTCGACGGCATCCTCGGCCGCGACATGCTGCGCATCGGCGACTGACGCCGCTGGCCATCCGGCCTTCGTGATCGCTTCCTCCCGCGAGGGTCGCCCGTCTGGGCGGCCCTCGCGCGCGTGTTGGCCCCCGACGCAGACGGTGCCGCGTGGCCCGTGGCGCCGCGAGCGGTCGCGGCGATGTCCGCGGCCGGGCGCCGCGCTCCTACACTCGGCACTCCGGGATCGCCTGAACCAAGGAACACCGATGCTCGAACTCCGACCGAACCGTCCCGTCCTGTGCATTGCCCTTGCCGTGGCCATGATGCCGGCCTCGCGCGCGTGGACGCAGTCCGCCGTCGAGGAGCCGCCCGCCGCACCGGCCGCACCGGCGGCACCCGCCGCACCCTCGGACGCCGCACCCGCCGCCACACCGCCCGCGGACAAGGTGATCGAGGGGCGCGTGAACATCTACAGCTGGGCCCCCGACGAGAGCGCCCGGAAGGTGGACGCCACCGACATCGACATGCGCCAGCTGTACGCCGATCTCGGCCCGGTGGCGAAGCGCTGGCACCAGCACCTGGTCACGCTCTCCAACCCGTGGTTCGAGGGCCGGGCGCCCGGGCTGCGAGGCAACGAGCTGGCCGCGGAGTATCTGGAGTTCTGGTTCAAGGACTCGGGGCTTGCGCCGGCGTTCCCGGCGATCGGCCCCAACGGGGAGACGCCCAAGGATGGCGAGTGGACCAGCCATCGCCAGCACTTCATCCTGACGGGCGGCGCGCCCAAGGTGGAGTCCGCAGAGATGTCGGTCGGCGGTGCGACGCTGGAGCGCGACGTCGACTGGTCGGTGCTCGGGATCAGCGGCAATGCGTCCGTGGAGGCGCCGGTGGCGTTCGTCGGCTACGCGATCGAGTCCGGCGACGGCGGGTACTCCTCGTTTGAGGAGGGCACTGATCTCACGGGCAAGGTGGCGCTGATGTTCCGGTACGAGCCGCTCGACGAGCGCGGCCGGTCGCGATGGGCAACCCGGCGCTTCAGCGAGCACTCGGCCATGAGCGACAAGGTGCAGGCCCTGGTCGATCGCGGCGCGGCGGCCATCGTCATGGTGGCGCCCCCGGGCGTGCGCGACGGTCGCACCGAACTCGAGGACGTGGCGACCAGCCGCTGGGGCCGACCGCTGGCGATCCCGATGGTGCAGGTGTCCGAGGCCGTCGCCGAGCGGATCCTTCGCGCTGGGCAGCCCGAGGGCGGATCGCTCATGGACTGGCGCACCAAGGCCGACGAGGGCAAGGTGCGCACGGTGGACCTGGGCGCGGGCTCGACGGTGAAGATCGCCACCGCGCTTTCCACCGGCGGCACCCCCACGCAGAACGTGGGCGGCGTGGTGCGCGGCAAGGGCAAGCTGGCGGACGAGTGGGTGATCGTCGGTGCGCACTTCGACCACGTCGGCTACGGGTACTTCGGCACTGCGCCGCAGTACACGGGCCAGCTGCACGCGGGCGCGGACGACAACGCGAGCGGCACGTCCGCGATGCTCTGCGTGGCCGAGGCCATCGCCGACCTGTACGCGGGTCCGGACGCCCCCGAGGATGCGCGCAGCGTGCTGTTCTTGGCGTTCAGCGCGGAAGAGAGCGGTCTCGAGGGCTCCAAGTGGTACGTGGAGCACCCCACCATCCCCGGTAGCGCGGTCTCCATGATGATCAACATGGACATGGTGGGCCGGCTCCGCTCCGACGACGTGAGCGTCGGCGGCATGAAGAGCGCGAAGGACCTGGTGGAGATTCTTCGGCCGGCGTTCGAGCGCAGCGGCCTGACCATCCGAGCGGACCCGTCGGGCCGTGGGCCGAGCGACCACGCCAGCTTCTACGGCGTGGGCATTCCCGTGGCGTTCATCTACACCGGGAACCACCCCGAGTACCACACGCCGGCGGACACCTTTGACACGGTCAACCCGGTCGGCGCGGCGAAGCTGGTCGGCCTGGCCGCCGACATGGTGCAGCTGGTGGCGACGCGGCCGGAGAAGCTGGAGTTCCAGTCGACCGACGGTGCGGCCACCGCGGACCGCGGCTATGCGGCGGTGCGGCTTGGCGTGATGCCGGCGATGACCCAGCAGCGCGGCGAGGGCGTTCCTGCGGAGGGCGTGATGGTCGACGGCGTCAGCGCCGACACCTCGGCGGCCGATGCTGGGCTCACCAAGGGCGACGTGATCCTGGCGTGGGACGGCGCACTCCTCGAGACCACCGGCGACATGATGGGCAAGCTCCGCGAGCACAAGCCGGGCGACGAGGTCACCCTGAAGGTCTGGCGCGAAGGCAAGGAAATCGAGGTCAAGGTGACGCTGAAGGCCGCGAAGCGCTGAAGCGCACGGTGCGTGGCCCGTCGGCGGGCGACCGTGGCACGACCACCTCGCGCGCCGGCACCGGGACACGGACGGGTGCCGTGCCGTCTGGGCCGACCTCGACGAGCACCTCCGGCATTCCTTCCGGAAGCCGGACGTGGAGTTCGCGCCCGTCCGGCGCGTGAAGCGTGGCGGTCTCCAGCGTTCCCGAGGCCCACGCGATGTCGACCCGTACGTTGCCGCGGGCCACGAGTCCCGCGACTGCGCCTTCATCCCAGGCCGCGGGCAGGGCTGGAAGCAGGTCGATGCGGTGCACGAGCCGGCCGTCGCGCCATGCGCGCCGGTGGCTCTGCACGAGCATCTCGGCCACGGCGGCCGTGGCCCCGAAGTTGCCGTCGATCTGGAAGGGCGGGTGGTCGTCGAACAAGTTGTCGAGGGTGGAGTGCGCCAACAGCGCGTGCAGGTCCCGCAGTGCGGCGTCGCCGTCGCCCAGGCGCGCGTGGAACATCGCCAGCCACGCCCGGCTCCAGCCCGTGTGGCCGCCGCCGTTGGCCAGCCGCGACCGAAGCGTGGCGCGCGCCGCGGCCGCCAGTTCGGGCGTCCCGTCGGGCGTGATCAGCGGTGCCGGGTGCAGTCCGTAGAGGTGGCTCATGTGGCGGTGGCCGGGCTCGGACTCGGCCCACGGCTGCATCCATTCCATGAGCCGCCCGTCGCCACCGATCGCCGGCACGTGGAGGCGTTCGAGCGCTTGCGCGCACTCACGCGCCAGCGGATCGTCGGTGCGGCCGAGCACCCGTGCGGCGTCGACCACGTTGCGCAGCAGGTCGATCATGATCCACTGGTCCATGGACGTCCCCATCGAGACATCGGCGCGACGTCCGTCGGGGAGGATGAAGGTGTTCTCCGGGCTCGAACTCGGCCCCCCCACGAGTCGCCCGGTCGCGGGATCCTCGACCAGCCAGTCCAGGACGAACCGGGCTGCGCCGGCCATCGCGGGCCACGCGCGGTCCCGCAGGAACGCATCGTCTTGCGTGAACTCCCAGTGCTCCCACGCGTGCCGCACCAGCCACGCCCCGCCGAGCGGGAACATGGCCCACACCGTCCGCCCCTCGGGCGCCGTGAACGCCCACGCGTCGGTGGCGTGGTGGCAGCACCAGCCGCGCATGCCGTACAGGTCGCGCGCCGTGCGTTCGCCGCGCCCGCGCAGCCGGTCAAGGAGGTCGAACAGCGGGAGCTGCGCATCGTGCAGCGCGGTCGGGCCCGCGGGCCAGTAGTTCATCTGCAGGTTGATGTTGACGTGGAAGTCGGCGTTCCACGGCGCGCGGTAGTGCGGGTTCCAGATCCCCTGCAGGTTGGCGGGAAGGCTGCCTTGGCGGCTCGAGGAGCGGAGCAGGTAGCGGCCGTACCGCATGTGCAGTGGCACCAGTCCATGACGGTCGTTCGGATCGTCGAGGCCACCACGGCGGAGCACAGCGAGCCGCTCGTCGGTGGGAGCCGCGCCGGCGGGATCGTCGACGTCGTCCCTGGACGCGCCGAGCCGCAGCGTGACCCGGTCATGCGCCTGCGCGTGCCATGCCGACGCACGCTCGCGCAACGCGTTCCATCCGGTCGCGAGGCTGCGCAGGTCCGCCAGGCACGCGGCGTCCGGGTCCGCGCCGAAGAAGTCGGTTCGCCCGGCGACCGCCACGGTGACCGAGACCGCATCGCGCACCTCGGCCGCCCCCGCGTCCACGGTGACGGTGCCTCCTTCGGCGATGACCTCCGCCAGGCATGCGTATCGCACACCGCCCTGGCCAGTCCGGCCCGAGAAGCCGAGCACCGTGCGTCCGCCCGATCCAGTGGCGCGATGCACGGGGCGATCGTCGCCGAAGTCGTCCCGGCGCACCTGCACGCGCAGCGCAGGGAGAACCCCGCCCTCAGCGGTGACCCGCACCAGCAGGAGCTCGTCGGGCGCGCTCGCGATGACTTCGCGGCGGATGCGCACCCCGTCGACCGTGAACTCGGTGGCGGCGATCCCGGAGCGCAGGTCGAGCCATCGGCGGTAGTCGGTCGCCCGCCGCGGCGGATCGGCCAAGTCGATCCGAAGGTCGCCGAGCATCTGATGGCTGCGCGGCAGCATGTCCTGCGGCAGCATGCAGTCGCGCTGCAGGATGGCCTGTGCTTCGGGGAGCTGGCCCCGGAGCGCAAGCTCGCGGGCGGCCCGGAAGCTCGAGGCGGCCACGGGAGCGTTGCGGTCGTCGGCGTTTCCCTCCCACACCGAAGCCTCGTTGAGCTGGATCCGCTCTCGATCCGCGCCGCCGAAGACCATCGCCCCGAGCCGGCCGTTGCCGACGGGGAGCGCTTGGTTCCATTCGATCGCCGGCGCGCGGTACCAGAGGTCGTGGCCCACGCCGGCCTTCGCCGGATTCGCGTCGATCACGGTGCGCCTGGTGCCCACCCGCAGCGGCACCATCCGCTCGAGAAGATCGGGATCGGTCACTGGATCGGGCGTGGCCAGCGCCGGATGGTCGCCGGCGGCGATCCACCAGCGGCCCGACAGATCGATCGACGTGGACGGCCCGCGCAATGACGGCGCTGGTCCGCGGAATCCGCCGACCCCGCCGTTGTCGCGGACCCGCACGGCGACGCGGTTGGCACCCCGTCGGAGCGTGTGCGCCGGAACGACGTACCGGCGCTCGGCATCCCAGCCGTCGGTCGTGCCCACGCGCACGCCGTTTACCCACGTCTCGTCGGCATCGTCGATGCGGCCGAGCGAGAGCAGCATGTCCTGGCCAAGGTCCGCGTCGTCGAGCGCGACCGTCGCCAGGTACCAGGCGCATCCGTCGTGATCCGCCGGCGCGCCGTTGCCCTCCCAGGCGCCCGGCACCTGCGTGGCGTGGAGTTCGATCCCGTGGAGCGTGCGGACGTCCCGGGACGGTGCGGCGATCCCCGCGTCGGCCACGGTCGTACCTACGGCGCCGGCCAATGCGGCCAGCGCCGAAGCGATCCACGCGGTGGGCACGCCGCCGCGGCGAAACGAAGTCGGTGGCGACATGCACGTGTTCTACCGGGGCGCGTCGATCGGTCGGATACCCTGCCGCGGATGCAGTCCGCCCCTGCGCACGAGCTCGCCGGCCGCCACGCCTTCGTCTGCGGGGCCACGCAGGGGATCGGCAAGGCCACCGCCATCGCCATGGCCGCGGCGGGAGCCACGGTCACGGTGTGTGGTCGCAACGATCAGGGCCTGATCCGTGCGCTGGAGGCGTTGCCCACGCCCCTCGGGCAGAAGCACTGGAGCGTCGAGGTGGACTTCGCCAGTTCGCGTGAGGTGGCGCTTGCCGCCTCCACGCACCTGCGCTCGGCCGGACCGGTGCATGTGCTCGTCAACAATACGGGTGGCCCGCCGGCAGGCAGCGCCATCGAGGCGCGCACCGAGGACTTCGTGCGGGCGTTCGAGATGCACGTGCTCGGCGCCCAGGCGCTGGTGCAAGCCTTCGCTCCCGGCATGCGCGAGGCGGGCTATGGGCGGGTGATCAACGTCGTCTCCACGAGCGTGGTCACGCCGATCCGTGGCTTGGGCGTGTCCAACACGGTGCGTGCCGCGGTCGCCAACTGGGGACGCACGCTGGCGGTCGAGCTCGCCCCGTTCGGCATCACCGTCAACTCCATCCTTCCGGGGTTCACGCGCACCGCTCGCCTCGAGGCACTCTTCGCCGGTCGTGCGGACCGGGCCGGGAGCACGGTGCAGGAGGTCGAGGCAGAGGCGATGCGGTCCGTGCCGATGGGCCGATTCGCCGCGCCCGAGGAGATTGCCGCGGTGGCGGTGTTCCTGGCCTCGCCGGGCGCGTCGTACCTGACGGGCGTCAACCTTCCTGTCGACGGCGGTCGACTGGCGCTGGGCTGACGCGGTGTCCTCGCCCGCACCTGCGCCGATGCCGACGGGCGACGATCCATCGCTCGACGTGCCCGGGCTGGCCGCCGAGGCGTCCAGCGCCGAGGTGCGCGCCATGCGTCGCTGGGAGGGAGTGGCGGTGCTGCTCTGCACACTGGCGTGCTGGACGTCGGTTCCGCTCTTCCTGCGGCACCTGGCGGGCTACATCGATCACTGGACGAACAACGGCTGGCGCTACGGGGCCAGCGCGCTGCTGTGGCTCCCCGCCGTCGTCTGGGCGGTCCGGCGTGGCACGCTGCCGCCATCGGTCTGGCGCGCCGCGCTGGTGCCCGCCGTGGCGAACACGCTGGGGCAGATCGCCTTCACCGCCGCGCACAGCCACGTCGATCCGGGGCTCCTCACCTTCGGCCTGAGGCTGCAGATGTTCTTCATCGCGGTGGGCGCGTACCTGCTGTTCCCCGCGGAGCGGCCGACGATCCGGTCGCCGCGGTACCTGGCGGGACTGGCGCTCCTGGTGGGTGGCGTGGCTGGCGTGCTGCTGCAGGAGGACGGACTGGGCACTGGCTCGTCGATGCTCGGCGTGGCGCTGGCCATCGCGGCCGGCCTCGGATACGGCGCCTACGGGCTGTCGGTGCGGAAGTTCATGTACGGCTATCACCCGGTGCTCGCCTTCGGCGTGATCGCGCTCTACACCGCCGGCGCGCTGGTGGCGCTGATGCTGGCGTTCGGGCGCAACGGCGGCGCCGACGTGTTCGAGCTCGGCGCGCGCGAATGGTGGTGGATGGCGCTCAGCTCGGTGCTCGGCATCGCCATCGGGCACGTCCTCTACTACACGGCGATCGACCGTCTGGGCGTGGCCGCCACGACGGGCGTGCTCCAGCTGCAGCCGTTCCTGGTGAGCGCCGCGAGCGCGGTCCTGTTCGGCGAGGCCATGACTCGCATGCAGTGGGGAAGCGGCCTCGTGGCCGTGGCCGGGGCCGCGCTGGTGCTGTCGGCGCAGAAGCGCACCGAGCGTCGGTAGCCTCTCGCCGATGCAGGCCACGGTTCCCGAACGGGTGCTTCCCTGGATCGATGGCGGTTGGTCCGCGGAGCCGCCCACGGGCGTGCGCGAGTGGATCCCCGTGGTCGAACCGGCCACCGGCCGCGAGGTGGCGCGGGTCGCCGACTGTCCGCCGGCCGAGGTGGACCGCGCGGTGCGTGCGGCGTCGGCGGCGCTGCCCGCGTGGGCAGCGATGCCGGCACCGCGCCGCGCCGAACTGCTCGAGGCGCTGGCCACGCTCGTCGATCGGGATCGCGACCGCCTGGCGTGGCTGGAGAGCGTCGATTCCGGCAAGCCGATCTCGCTGGCTCGGGAGGTGGAGATCCCGCGCGCCGCGGCGAACCTGCGCTTCTTCGCGGGTCTCGTGCGCGAGTGGTCGCCGGACGAGTCGCTCCGTGACGGCCGATCCGAGTCGAGGGTGCTGCGCCGCGCGGCCGGGGTGGCCGGCTGCATCAGCCCGTGGAACCTGCCGCTCTACCTGTTCACGTGGAAGATCGCCCCGGCGCTCGCTGCCGGGTGCACCGTGGTCGCGAAGCCGAGCGAGGAGACCCCGCTCACCGCGGCCGCGCTCGCCGGGCTCAGCGCCGAGGCCGGGTTTCCCACGGGCGTGCTCAACGTGGTGCAGGGACGCGGCGCGGTGTGCGGCGCAGCGATCGTCGCGCATCCCCGGATCCCGGTGATCACCTTCACCGGCGGCACAGCGACGGGTGAACGGATCATGTCGGTGGCCGGCCCGATGTTCAAGCGAACCGCATTGGAGCTCGGCGGCAAGAACCCGACCATCGTCATGGCCGACGCCGACATGGATGCCGCGCTGGAGGGTGCCCTGCGTTCGGCGTTCCAGAACCAGGGCCAGGTGTGCCTGTGCGGAAGCCGGCTCCTGGTGGAGCGGCCCGCATTCGCGGCGTTCCGTGATCGCTTCGTGGCGCGCGCGCGCGAACTCCGACCCGGCGACCCGCTGGACCCCGGTGCCGTGCAGGGCTCGCTCGTGTCGGAGGCGCATCGAGCCAAGGTGTCGGCCGCGGTCGATCGGGCGCGCGCCGAGGGCGGTCGCGTGCTCTGCGGCGGTGCGGTGCCGCGCCCGGAGGACCTTCCCGAGCGGGTGCGCGGGGGCGCGTTCTACCTGCCCACCGTCATCGAGTCCCTGCCGATGGGATGCGCCACCAACCAGGAGGAGATCTTCGGGCCCGTGGTGTCGATCCAAGCGTTCGACGGCGAGGACGAGGCGGTGGGGCTTGCCAACGACAGCGCGTACGGCCTCGCCGCAGGCGTGTGGACCGCCGACCGGGCCCGGGGGCTGCGCATGGCCGAGCGCCTAGAGTTCGGCATCGTCTGGATCAATGCATGGCTCCTGCGCGACCTGCGCGTGCCGTTCGGCGGCGTCAAGCGCTCCGGCCTCGGCCGCGAGGGCGGCGAGGAAGCGCTGCGGTTCTTCACCGAGCCCAAGTCGGTCACGTGGCCGGCGTGACCTGGCGCACGTCTCGCTCCGCGGACTTTCGATTGAGCATCAGCGTGCGAACGTCGGGGTCGACCACGGCCTTCCTGGGCTCGAAGGCGGACTCGATCACGAACTCCACGGTCTCGCCTGGCGCGATCGTGGCCCTCGCGCGCGCATCCGCGTACTCCGTTCGCGGCGTGGCCGCCGCCGCGCGCTCCTCGGCGGTGCGCACCACCGATGCCTCGGGCCAGCGATCCTCACCGTTGGTGACCGCCACCTCGAGCGGCACCGTGCCCGTGCCGGCGTTTCGGACCGACATGACGGTCTTCCAGGCGCCGCCCGCGGTGGCGGGCGGGACGCTCTCGGCGGACTCGACCGTGAACTCCGGCACCGCGACGTCGAAGAACCACTGCTGCACGAACGCGTCGTAGGCGGCCGCGTCGGGCGCATGCGGACGCATGGCCTCGACGAAGTCCTGCAGAAGCGGGAAGTCGGGGCCATCGAGGAACTTCCCGATGAACGCGCGCACGCCGGCGTCCATGCGTTCCTCTCCCAGGTGCTCCATGAGCATCCAGAACACCCAGCCGCCCTTGTCGTAGGTGACGGTCCCGTCGCCGCGGCGCGAGCCGTCGATCTGCACCATCGGGAGTTCGTCGTCGGCGCTGCGGGAGTTCCCGTAGATGAACTCGATCTGGCGCATGAAGGCCATGCGCGCACGCTCCCCGCGCAGCTGCCGGATCAGACGCGCCGTGGACCAGTGCGCCATGCCCTCGCTCAGGATGTTCCCGCCCGGGCCGTCGCCCGGCCGCAGGATGTTGCCCCACCACTGGTGGGCCGCCTCGTGCGCGGTGACCATGAAGGGGGTGTCCTGCTCGGGCGTGGGCTTCGACATGAAGCCGATGCCCTCGCTGAAGACGATGTTGGTGGGGAAGCCCTGCGCGTAGCCAGCAAGCGCGGGAAACTCGCTGATGCGCAGCTCCTTCCATGGGTAGGGCCAGAACCACGTCGAGTACCACTCGTGCGCGCCGTCGAGCGCCTCGAGCATCGCCGGCACGTTGAACCCGTGCTGCGGCAGGTGCCAGATGGCGGTGGTCTTGCCGCGCGACTCTTCCCAGCGGCCAGCGGCCAGGTTCATCGCCATGATCGGGTGGTCCGACTCCCAGCGCATGGTGCGCACGCCGTCGGCCACCGTGTCCTCGGTGCAGACGCCGGGCATGTTGGCGTGGAACTCGGCGGGCACCCGCACCACGGCCTTCATCGTGGTCTCGCCGCCGGTCCCGAAGGCGGTCTTCGTGACCTTCTTCCAGTCGTCCGGTCCGGGGCGCTTCGGCTCGGGCGTGCGCTCGGGGTCCTGGCCGACGCCGTCCACGAAGCCCATCATCGGCAGGAAGCTCGGTCCAAAGCTGTTGAGGAGCACGGCGGAGCGCACGATGAATTCGCTGGCGCCGGCCGGGTTCCGCTGGGTGCCGCGCCCGGGCGCCACGTGGCGGAAGCCGAGCTCGACGCTTGCGCCCGGCGCGATCGGCTCCTTGGGCGTGAAGACCCACAGTCCCGCGCGGTTGGAGACCCGCTGCGACCAGGGGCTCTGCCGGCGTTCCTTGGCCACCGTCGCGTCGTCCCACTCCTCGCCCTCGAAGGTGAAGGCGAGGTCGGCGAACGTGGTGTTCGGCGTGACCGCGAACTGCCGCATCGGGGCCTCGGTGCGGTTCGTCAGGACGTAGGTCCCTTGGACGTCGATGGTTCCCGCCTCGGGATCGACCGTCAGGTCGAGGTCCGCGCCAGTGATCAGCGGCTGGGGCGCGTCGCGCCAGGTGCGATCGTTGGCCACGTAGTAATCGCGCTGGAGCCGCTCCGACGGTCCGCCGGACGGTCCGCTGCGCACCATCAGGGCGAGCGCCGTGCCGCAGGCGATCGCCGGTGCGCCGAACACGAGAAGCTTCGCCGCGCGCTTCCACACCCGTGACCACTGGAGCCGCGACGTGATGCCCTGCGCGTCTGGCGCGCGCCGCCGCCACCACTCGAGCGCGGCGTGCAGCATCACCAGCCCAAGCAGGATCCAGAACACGCGGTTGAGGAGCAGCGCTCCGCGGTCGAGCGGCAGAAACTCGAAGTCCGTCCACTGCATGCCGCCCCAGAGGTGCCAGTTGAAGACCCAGTTCATCCATCCGCGGGTGACGCACCAGCCGGTCACGATGAGCGCGGCGAGGCCGAGGACGTAGTTCGCCCAGCGGTTTCGGAAGAGGCTCCACGAGAGCGTCAGGAAGCACATCCACGCGAAGATCGTGCCGGAGAGGAGCGCGGCCCACGCGAGCGCGAACGGCACCAGCGAGGGCGGCAGCATGATCCCGGTCTGAACGGCCTGCACGACGCTTGCCACGGCAAGGGTCGACCAGACGGCGCCGAGCACCGTGAGCACCACGGTCATCGCGCACGCGAGCATCTTGCCCACGACGAGCGATGACGTTGGCGCGGGGCTGGCGCCGACGATCGCACCGATGCGCACCCGGTCGTCGCGTGCAAGGCTCTCGGTGAAGTAGTAGAGCACCATCAGCAGCGAAAGCAGCGTGACCGTGTTGTAGGACTCCGCCGCGAAGTTGCCAGCCGACACCAAGTTTGGGGTGTCGAATGGGCCAGGAACGAACACGAATCCGGCGCACTGGACCGCGATCAGCGGCACGAAGATCCACAGGCCGGGGGAGCGGCGCAGCTCGCGCGCCTCCGCGCGGAAGGCATCGACGGTCGCGGAGACGGTGCCCTGCAGGCCGGGTGCGGCCTGGCGCATGCCGAGTGCCGCCAGGGATCGGTGCGGCGCGGTCGCTCGGTCCTGCACGCGTCGCGCGCGGTCGGCGGCGTCGATGATCGCCGTGCGGGAGGCAGCGTCCACGGCGTACGGCGCGCGCCAGCGGCGCTCCTCGCGGCGCGCGGCGAGGAGCAGTGCCCCGATGCCCGCCGCCACCAGCCCAATCCGCTGCGCCACCATCAGCCCGTCGAGGGCAAGTGGCTGCGTGTTGTAGAAGGCGACGCCACGGTCGACCTTCAGGTAGGTCTCGTTCAGCCAGCGGAAGCCGGCGATGTCCACCAGCTGGAGCGCGCGGTCGGCCCACGTGGGCAGCCAGCTCGGGGCGAAGCTCCACAGGAAGAAGACGCTGCCCAGCAGGATCGCCACGGGCAGCGCAAACACCAGTACCGCCTGTCGGGTGAGGGCCCCGATGGCGAACGAGAACGCCCCGAGCGAGAGCACCGGGATCGCCACGAAGAGCGCCATCGGCCGCACGTAATGCATCAGGTCGAAGGCGCCGCGCACCTTCTCCGGCTCCTCTACCGGATACAGCTGGAAGAACGCCACCTGCAGCACCAGGTTCGCGGCCATGATCGCCACGTACGTGCCCGCGATGCCGAGCCACCGCCCCGCGACGTATTCGCGCGGCGTCAGACCCGTGCTTCCCACGATCGGGATCACGCGCAGCGCGTCGTCCTCGCTGGCGGCGTTGCCGAACGCGGTGCACACGAAAAACACCCAGAACAGCGCGAACACCAGCATGTCCATGAACGCGAGGTTGAACTCGCTGTTCAGGAACGCGCGGTCGCCGCCGGCCACGCGGCTTCCGGCGCCGATCGTGACGCCGCCGGCCGAGAAGCCCCAGTTGAGAAAGAGCAGGATGGCCAGGAGCATCCACACCGACGGGCGTCGCCAGGCGGATCGGAGCTCGAGGAACGCAAGGGTGAGTGCGCGTCGCATGGTGGTGCTCCGTCTTCAGGCGGCAGTGGTGGCGCCGGCGCGCGCGGCGTCGGAGGCGCGGCTCTCGTCCATCACGCCGAAGTACACGTCTTCGAGCGTCGGTGGCACCTGTACGAAGCCCTCGGGCTGCGACCCCGGGTCGCCCTGCACGCGCGTGCGGAAGAGCGAGCCCTCGACGAGCACGGCCTGGGTGACCCGGTGCGCGGTGTGGACCCGCTCGAGCTCCTCGGGAGTGACGATGCCCTCGTAGACGCGTCCCTCGAGTCGCTTGCGCGCGTCCGACGTGCCGCCGCTCGTCACGCAGCGACCGCCGCGGATCACCGCAAAGCGCGGGCAGAGTGTGGCGATGTCCTCCACGATGTGCGTCGAGAGGAGCACGATGCGGTCGCGGCCGAGCTCGGCGAGGATCCGGTAGAAGCGTTGGCGCTCCTCCGGGTCGAGGCCGGCGGTCGGCTCGTCAACGATCACCAGGCGCGGGTTGCCGGCAATCGCCTGCGCGATGCCCAGGCGCTGGCGCATGCCGCCCGAGTACGTGCGCACCTTGCGCTTGGCGGCATCGGTGAGGTTGACGCGCTCCAGCAACTCGCCAACGAGCGCCTTGCGTCCCTGCGGGGCGTCGACCCCCTTCAGCCTGAGCAGGAAATCGAGCATCTGCTGGCCGTTGAGGGAGGGATAGAACCCGAAGTCCTGCGGGAGGTACCCCAGGCGCGCCCACACCGCGCGGGGGTCTTTGACGACGTCGACGCCGTCGAGCGTGACGCTGCCGCCGGTCGGCTCGAGCAGTCCGGCGAGGATGTTCATGAGCGTCGACTTGCCGGCGCCGTTCGGCCCCAGGAGCCCGAACAGGCCTTCCGGGATCTCCAAGGAGACGCCCTTCAGCGCGGCGACGGGACCGGGATAGATCTTGACGAGGTCGGTGATGCGGAGCATGGATGTTCCCTTGGTCGTTCACGTATCCCAGCGATGCTGAACAGTTGACAAGTGTATCGAAATGTCAATGCTGTCCACGAGGCGGCACCGGCTGGGGCCGCGCCACCTGGATGGCCTGCACGGTGTGGCCGTAGACCCAGCCGAGCCCCCGGGCAAGCCAGAGCGTGGCGGTGAGGATCGCCAGGCCGGCGACGATCGAGAGCGGGGCGGCGGCGGCCGGAATCCACACGTTGCCGTCCGCGTCCGGGACCAGCCGATGCCAGAGCAGCTGAATCGTCACGTCCTCGCCGGGATCGACGGTCGCGAAGGGGAGCCCGAGCAGCGAGAGCACGGGTCCGACCACGAGCACCGCGCCCGAGGCCGTCAGGGCCACGGTCACCGCAAAAGCCACCACGCTCACCGGGAAGTTCCCGAGCAGGTAGGCGAGCGAGAGCCAGCTGCGCACGTCGCGCAGCCAACACCAGATCCGCGTCCAGAACCCGACGCCATCCGTACCTTCCACGGGCTGCGTCCGCCTCGGCATGCGGACGCCGAGCAGCGCCTGCACCACGCGACCTTCGAACAGGCAGATCGCCCGTGCACTGCCCAGGAGAGCCACGAAGACCGGAAGCCCGAGGAGCGTGGGCAGCAGGCCGAAGGCCAGCCCGCCGACGCTGACGGCCCACACGAAGTACGCGGTGGCCAGGGCGAATCCGACGGCCCCGAAGTAGAGGAGCGCACCCCACGCGGATGGATCCGCCCAGATGCCGATGATGGGGATGCCCCGAAGGCCATGTGGTCGACTGACAGGCGATGGGCGCGAGGGCGCATCGGCGGCTTCGGTGCACCCGGCGGTCGAGGCCGCGGCCTCCGCACGCAGGCCGGACGCGAACGCCGTGCGGCCGTGGTGCACGGAACCTTCCTCGCCCAGGTAGGCGCGTGCCACCTCGGCGGGTGTGCCGTACTCGTCGATCGCACGATCCGCCGTCGCGCCTGCGCGCACGGCGGCACGAAGGTGCGATTCGGCGTCCACGAGCGCGTCGTGCCGCAGCGCGGCATCGCACCCGGTGAGCTCGGCATCGAGCTGGGCGAGGTACGCGCGGATGGCGTGGGAAGCGGCGGCGTGTTCACTTTGTTCCATCGAGGCCTCCGACGATGCGGTTGACCCACCGGCTGGTGCGGCGCCACGTCTCTGCCCATGCGGACAGCACGCGGCGCCCCTCCGGCGTCAGGACGAAGCACTTGCGCGCCGGTCCTTCGGTGGACGGCACCAGCGAACTGCGCACCAGCCCGTCCGACTCCATGGCGCGCAGCATGGGGTAGAGCGTGCCCTGCTTGAACGAGAGCCCCTCCGGGGCCTCGTCCGCCAGGCGCCGGCCGATCTCGTACCCATGGATGGGTTCCTCGGCACCGGCGATGGCCGACAAGACCACCAGCCACGCCGTGCCGACGCTCAGGTCGCGTTCGAGCTTTTCGGCGAGCCGTGGGGGCATGCGTGGTAGTGTACGGAATACAGTACTGAAAGTCAAGTGGTAGCGCATGATTACCATGTCCCCATGGCAGCTTCCTCCCCAGACGCGTCTCCGATCGCCGTCGATGGCCAGTTCCATGAGCGGTCCTTCTCCCCCATCAGCGGTTGGCTGGTGCTGCCGCTGACGCTGGCGCTGCTCGGCGGGCTGATCGGTGCGGTGGTGCTCGCCGTGCGACGCGACCAGCCCCCGATGGCGCTCCTGTCCATCCCGTGCGGCATCCTGTTCATCCTGTCGCTCGTCGGCTACTTCGTGGTCGGCCCGAACGACAGCCGCACCCTGGTGCTGTTCGGCCACTATCGCGGCACCGTGCGCCGGATCGGACTGCACTGGACCAACCCGTTCACCCTGAAGAAGCGGGTTTCGCTGCGCGTACGCACCTTCGA
>JBJOIF010000083.1:0-2742 GCA_046047335.1 Planctomycetota bacterium
CGTTCGTCCGGATCGACGGCGATGGGGTCCCGGCCAGCGCGGCCGCGCCGCGAACTTCGGCCCAACGCGCTTCACCCTCCGGCGCTGCACGGGCCCGGCCCGCGGCCGAGGCGCGCCCCGCCGCACCGAGCCGCGCCCCGACGCCCGCGACCGAGCCGACCCTGGCCGACGCACGCGCGGCAGCCGATGCCGGCAACCTGGCGCGCGCGCTGGCGATCGCCGAACGCCGACACGCGCTCGGCGACCGCGACGCGGGGCTCCTTGAGCTGCTGGGCACCGTGCACGGGGCCCTGGGCAACCGGGATGCGGCGGAACGTTGGTTGCGACAGGCCGTGTACGTGAACCCGGACCACGCCGAGGCGCTGATGCAGCTGGCGCTCTTGGCCGAGCAGCGCGGCGACCGCGACCTGGCCCACCGCTATCGCGCGCAGGCCGCACGGGGGGCGGCGTGACCGGTGCACCCCTCCAACGCCCGTCCGACGCGGCCACTCCCCTGGCCCGCCCCGCCGGCGCGGGGCTTGAGGAACTGCTCTCGCGACCGCTCACCGAGGCGGAGCTCGACCGCGCCACCGCCGCGCTGGCGGCACCGATCGCGGGGCGCGGAGGAGCCGCCACCAGCGTGCTGGTGATCCGTGCGGGCGGGGAGCTCCTGGCGCTCCCGAGCACCGAGACGGCCAAGGTGGTGCGCACGGGCCGCGTGCATCGCGTGCCGCACCGATCCAACGACGTCTTCCTCGGCATCACGAACCACGACGGCGAAATCCTCCTGTGTGCGTCGCTCGAGCATGCGCTCGGACTCGCCCCGCCGGACGGCGCCGACCGCCCCGCGACGGTGGTGATCGGAAGCACCCGGGATCGCTGGGCGTTCCGGGTCGATGCCGTGCTTGGCGTGGCCGATGTCCCGGGCTCCTCGATGCGCGAGCCGCCGATGACCGTGTCCGCGGCGCGCAACGGTTGCGTGCGATCGCTGGCGCGCCTGCCCGAGGGCGAGGCCTCGGTGCTCGACACCCGCGCGCTGGCCGCGCTCTTTCGGGGGGCGTTGGGATGAGCGATCTCGGCGGATTCTCGATGCACGAGTTGTTCCGGGCGGAGGCGGAGACGCACTGCGCCGCGCTGAGCGACGGGCTTCTGCGGCTCGAGCGCGCGCCCGACGACCTCTCGGTGATCACCGCGCTGATGCGCGCGGCGCACTCCATCAAGGGGGCCGCCCGGATCGTCGGGGTGGATGCCGCCGTCGGCGTCGCCCACCACATGGAGGACGCGTTCGTCCGGATGCAGAAGGGACAGGAGCCGGTCACGCGCGGCCGCATCGACCAGCTGCTCGAGGGCACCGACTACCTGGCCCGCCTGGCCCAGCAATCCGAGCAGCAGCTGGCCGCCTGGAGCTCGGATCACGCGGGAGAGGCCAACGCGATCACCACGGCCCTCGCGTCGCCCGTGCCCGCCGAGGTCCACGCGCCCGCCGAGGTCCCCACGCCGGCCGCGCCGGCCCCAGCCCCCGCCCCGGTGCCCCCACCGCCGCCGGTGGCCGCCGAACCCCCGATCACCCCGACCGCCCCAAGCCGCGTGGCCGTCCCTGCGGCCGCCTCGGTGCCCGCGCCCGCTCCGGCGCGCCCACGGCCAGTCGATGCCATGGTGCAGCGGCCCGAACCCGTCGTCGAGACGGCGGCGGCGCCCGTCCCCGCGGAGTCGCGGGCCGTGCGCGTGAACGCCGACAACCTCGACCGGATGATGCAGCTTGCCGGCGAGTCCATGGTGGAGGGCCGCCGATCGCCGGCGCTGCGCCGGGCGCTCAACGCCGTCCGGACCGACCTCGCCCATGCGCGTGAATCGCTCGAGGGGGCGCTGCGTCGGGGCGACGCGGTGCGCATCGCGTCGGCGCGCGACCTGGTCTCGCGCGCCGAGACCGCGCTCGCCGACCGGCTGTTCGAACTGGAGAACTTCTTCCGGCGCAGCGAGGAGGTCTCCACCGCGCTGTACCACGAAGTGCTTGGCAGCCGCATGCGACCCTTCTCCGAAGGGGTCGCCGGGTTCCCGCGGATGGTGCGCGAGCTCGCGAAGCAACTCGGCAAGGACGTTCGTTTCGATGTGGTCGGCGGTGACGTCCCCGTCGACCGCGACATCCTGGCGAAGCTCGAGGCGCCGCTCAACCACATCCTCCGAAACGCCCTGGACCACGGCATCGAGACGCCTACGGACCGACGGGCCGCGGGGAAGCCGGAGCAGGCCCGCCTGGTGCTCGAAGCACGCCACCATGCCGGTCACCTGCAGGTGCGCGTGATCGACGACGGGCGCGGCATCGATCCCGAGTCGATCCGACGCAAGGTGGTGGAACGCGGGATGCAGGGTGCGGACGTCGCGGCACGGCTCGGCGAGCGCGAGCTCTTCGACTTCCTGTTCCTTCCCGGGTTCAGCACCGCCAAGGAGGTCACCGAGGTCTCGGGACGCGGCGTCGGTCTCGACGTCGTCCACCAGATGGTCACCGCCACCTCGGGCACCGTGCGGGTGGAGAGCCGCGTCGGCGTGGGCACCACGTTCGCGCTGCAGCTTCCGGTCACCCTGAGCGTCGTGCGCGCGGCACTCGTGGAGATCGCGGGGGAGCCGTATGCATTCCCGCTGTCGCGCATCGAGCGCGTGCTCCGCGCGGCGGCGGGCGACATCGTGGCCGTGCAGGGCCGGCTCCAGTGCGACGTCGACGGGCGCGCCACGGGACTGGTGGACGCGGCGGCCCTCCTTGCCGTC
>JBJOIF010000084.1:0-5842 GCA_046047335.1 Planctomycetota bacterium
CCAGACCTGGTCGTGGTCGACCGACGGCGTGAACTTCACGACCTTCGAGACGTTCACGGGCACCAACGTCACCTCCTACTCGGTGAAGACGCTCGCCACCCTCTCGGCCCTCGACGGCGCCGCGACCGCGTACCTCCGCGTGACCTTCGACGGCGCGACCTCCTCGACCGGCAACAACCGCCTCGACAACATGCAGTTCAACGCGGTCGCGATTCCCGCCCCCGGCGCGATCGCGCTCCTGGGCGTGGCTGGCCTGGTTGGCTCGCGCCGGCGCCGCTGACCCGGACCGTTGCCCCCCAATTTGTCACCCGTACAGGGGCGCACCGCACGGTGCGCCCCTGGTTGTTTCAGCGGGACGAGTTCCCCTCACCGAACGCTTGCACGGCCTTCACCGAACCTTGCCGCAAGGCATATGCACGGTGCGATGGTTGGTGGCGTCCATCTGCGTTTCTATTGGCGCGGAGGTTCCCTTCTCCGCGTCCCGTTCCTTCCCGTTCCTTCCCTTTCGCAGGACCTCTCCAATGAAGATCGCCCTTGGCACGCTCATCGCGTGCGCCGCCGTCTCCTCCGCCGCCAGCGCCGATTTTGTCGGCTGGACCGCCAGCTCGCGCTCGGTGGCTGGTGGCTACCTGGTCAACGTGTTCGCCGTGGTGGATACCGCGGGCGACGCGCTGCTCAACGTGTACGGCTCGAATGCCCAGTCCCCTGACGCGGGCTACGTGACCACCAACTCCGCCGGCGGCTTCCTGCAGGGCGCTGGTTCGCAGGGGCTGTTCGCTCCGTCCGGCAGCCAGAGCTGGACGACCCTCGACAGCTTCCTCACCATCGGTGGTGGCCTGAACTCCAGCAACAACTGGTCCGCCAACAGCAACACTGCTGCTGACCCCAGCTGGAACGTCAGCTACTTCGACACCGACCTGGAGGAGGCGACCACGGTCAGCGCGTTCAACACCGCGTCGAACGAGTCCGGCTTCACCAACACCTTCGTCAACGCGATCCCGGCCCTCGCCGGCTGGTTCGTCGGTGGCGCCGGCACCGGTGTCCCGGCCCAGACCGCCCGCGACCTGTCCTCCCTGAGCAGCATCCGCATCGCCAGCTCCAGCGCCGCGGCTGCCGCCGGCACCCTGGGCATCATGGTTGGCCAGCTGTACGTCGCTGAGCTCGGCAACGGCGCGACGATCGAGTGGAAGCTCGGCGCCACCGTGAAGGGCCTCGATGGCGGCATCGACCAGCAGACCTTCAGCTTCACGATCCCGGCTCCGGGCGCGGTTGCCCTGCTGGGTCTCGCCGGCCTGACCGGCACCCGTCGCCGCCGCTGAACGGCGTCGACCGGACCGGGAAGGACTCCGGCCGATCCTGTGTTCATCCGCCCGGGCGCACCAGACGGTGCGCCCGGGTTGTTCCATGGTCACCTCGGCGCGCGGTCCTACACTTGCGGGTTGCCCATGACCGCCCACGATGGCATCCCTGACGCCTTGCCCCCTGGGGCCTCGCCGGAAGCGGTGGCGCGCACGCTTGCCCGCCACCCGCGCCCGCTGGGCGGCGACACGGCCCGCAGCGTGGGCACGGCCGCCGTCAGCCTGAGCAGCATGGTCCTGAACAACGGGGCCGATGCGCCGCATCACCGGGCGGTCGGTCGCAAGCCCGAGTGGCTTCGCGCCCGGGTCCCCGGTGGCGCCGGTTACGAACGGTTGAAGTCCATCATCGACGAGCACCGCCTGCACACGGTCTGCCAGGAGGCCAGCTGCCCGAACATGGGCGAATGCTGGAGCCGAGGCACCGCCACCATCATGATCTTGGGCGACACCTGCACGCGCTCATGCGGATTCTGCAACGTGAAGACGGGCCGACCGCCCGTGCTCGACACGGATGAGCCGCGGCGCGTCGCCGAGAGCCTGGCGCTGATGGGCCTCAAGCACGTGGTCATCACGAGCGTCAACCGCGACGAGCTGCCGGATGGCGGTGCCGCGATCTGGGCCGAGACCATCCGCCGCGTCCACGAGGCGTGCCCAGGCATGAGCGTGGAGTGCCTGGTGGGTGACTTCCTGGGCGATGAACGCGCCATTCAGGTGGTGTGTGACGCCCGGCCCGAGATCCTGTCGCACAACATGGAGTCCGTACGGCGCATGCATCCGGCGGTGCGCCCCCAGGCCAAGTACGAGCGCAGCCTGGCCGTGCTCCGGCAGTTCAAGTCGAGCGGCCTGGTCACCAAGACCGGCATCATGGTGGGCATCGGCGAACGCGATGACGAGGTACTCGAACTCATCGACGACGTCCGCGCCGCCAGCGACGCGGACATCCTGACCATCGGGCAGTACCTGCAGCCGACGCGCAACCACCTGCCGATCGACCGCTGGGTCCACCCGGACCAATTCGCGATGTTCCGCCGCGAGGCGCTCGCCCGGGGCTTCAAGGTGTGCGAGAGTGGTCCGTTGGTGCGGTCGAGCTACCACGCCGAGGAGCAGGCCGAGCAGCTGCCCGCCGGCGTCACAGGTAGCGGATTCCCGCCTCGTAGTGGGTGACGCGGCCCTCGGCATCGCGGATCCCGCGCGACCACACAACCATCACGGCCCGGTCGATCGCCACGTTTCCAGGCTCGAACGACACCGCGACTCCGGTCATTCCTTCGGGCAACGGTGCATCGGTGCGCAACCGCGCGCCGGAGCCACTGGTGTCGAGCGCCTCGAAGGCACCCACCGTGGACGGATCGTGGTGCCAGAACAGCATGAATTCACCAAAGCCGCCGCGACGGTTGGTGTCGCGCCGCTCGATGTCCTCCAAGAACGCACTGGCGCGCCGGACCGCAGAACGTCGGGGAGTGTTGTCCATGTCCAGAGGGTCGGATCGACGGCCGGAGCGATCCAGTGCAACGCATCGCGTTCGGTGGGAATCACGCCAAATCCATGCGCTTGGCGCATGTCTTCGCCCCATAATCGTTCCTGGTCCGGGCAATTCCTTAGGATGACTGCATGGCCTTTGAGTTCAAGCACGCCGTCCTCGACAACGGCCTGACCGTGATCGCCGAGACGGACCCGTCCGCACATACCGCCGCCGTGGGGTTCTTTGTGAAGACCGGGGCGCGTGACGAGCCGGCATCCCTGATGGGCGTGAGCCACTTCCTGGAGCACATGGTGTTCAAGGGAACCGAGCGTCGCGCCGCCGAGGAGGTGAACCGCGACTTCGACCGCATCGGCGCCGACCACAACGCCTTCACCACCGGCGAATTGACCGCGTTCCACGCGCACGTGCTCCCGGAGCACGTGGGCACGGCCACCGCCATCCTGAGTGACATCCTCCGCCCCGCGCTGCGCCCGGCCGACTTCGACGAGGAGAAGGGCGTGATCCTCGAAGAGATTGCGATGTACGACGACAACCCGTTCTGGCGGCTCTGGGAGCACGCCAACGAGCGGTACTTCGGGTCGCATCCACTGGGGCACCGCGTGCTCGGTACCCGGGAGACCGTGGGCGCCATGACGCGCGACGCGATGGACGATTACTTCCGCCGCCGCTACGGTGCGGCGAACACCGTGGTGTGTGCTGCGGGCAAGGTGGACTTCGATCGCCTGGTGGACGACGTCCGCACGCACTGTGGCCATTGGCAGCCCGGCGAGCCCGGCCGCGCCCACCCCGCATTCCACCCGCACGAGGAGCGCCTGGACATCCCGATGCCCCAGGCCAATCGCGCCTACCTGGCATGGATGTTCCCCGCGCCCGGCGTACAGGACGCACGTCGCTACGCCGCCTCCATGGTGGCGCAGCTCCTTGGCGATACCGAGGGATCGCGCCTCTACTGGTCGTTGGTCGAGCCGGGAATCGCAGAGGAGGCGCAGGCGCAGTACGACGGCCACGACGGCGTCGGCGAGTACGTGGCCTACGCGGCGTGCCGCCCCGAGGACGTCGACCGCGTCGAAGAGATCGTGCGCCGCGAGCTTGACCGGCTGCACCACGACGTCACCGAGTCCGAACTGGCGCGCGCACGATCGAAGGTGGCCACCGCCATCACCGTGGCGGGCGAGCGGCCCGCCGGCCGGATGCGCCGGCTCGGGTCGCTGTGGCTCTATCGCGGCGCCTACGCATCGCTCGAGGACGAATTGGCCCGAATCGATGCCCTGACGCTTGCGGACCTTCACCAGGTGATGCACGACTTCCCGCTGCGGCCGACGCTTCGCGCGATGGTGCATCCGACGGCGAACGCCGGTTGATTCACGCGGTGGCGGGCACAGGACCGAACACCGCGGCCATGGTGGGAGGCTCGGTGCCCAACACGTGACGGATGCACGCGGCCACAAAGCGGTTGCCGCGATGGCTCGACTCCGGATCCACCGCCGCTTGGCCGGCGTCGATCGATCGCAGGGCATCCACCGTCGAACGGCGCACCTTCCATGACCCAGGTGGGGTCGGCTTCGCAAGGACGAACACGCCCTCGGAAGGCTGGAAGACCAGCACGTCCTCCGTCTCTGACACCGAGTCAAGGTCGGGGCGATGACCGGTCTCCACCAGCAGCGCCCACTGGAAGCGGAGCAGCGCCATGGCGCCGTCCGGTGGTGGCTCGCCAGCGCCACGCGCCGCGCCGATGGTGCGCAGGGCATCCACCATCCGGTCGAAGAGCGCCGGATGCGGATCCTCCGCCGCCAGCATCCGACCCACCAGGTCGGCCATGTAGAAGGCTGCGCGATTGGCGGCGAGATCGGTGCGGAGCCGTGGATACACCTCCAGGAGGTCCCACTCGGTGAGGGTGGCGAGTTCCTTGCCGGGCCGGATGATCGCCCCGAACTCGCCCCGCGACAGGAGGTCGATGCCGCCGTCGAACGCGCCGCGCTCGCGCCGCGCTCCCTTGGCCAGGCCGCGAACCACACCAAGCGAGCGGCCGAAGAGGCTCACGGTCTGGCTGGTCTCGCTGAAGTCCCAGTGACGGATGCAGATTCCCTCGTCGAGGGTGGTGGCCATCGCACGGTCACCTTGCGGGTCGGTCGGCGTGCGCCGACTCCACCCGGTTCCGGCCGTTCAACTTGGCGCGATACAGCGCCGCGTCGGCGGCACCGACCAATTCCTCGATCGACTGTATGCCATCCAGCGCATGGATGTCCGCCACACCGAAGCTGGCGGTGATGATCCGTCCCGTTGGCCCGGGCCACTGCTCGAGCTCGATGGCGCGGCGATAGCGGTCGGCCACCTCCAGCGCCTCGGATCCATGGGTGTTCGGGAGGATGATCCCGAATTCTTCGCCGCCGTATCGACACGGCACATCGCTGGTGCGGCCGCTCAGGAGGATCTTCGAGAGCCGCTCGAGCACGAGATCGCCGAATGGGTGTCCACACTCGTCGTTGAGTTTCTTGAAGCCATCGACATCGCACATCACGAGCGAGAGCCCACGCCGGTGCCGCACGGCCTGCGCCACCTCCTGCGAGAGGCGACGGTCGAAGTACGTCCTGTTCCACAGGCCGGTGAGGCCGTCGACCTGCGCCTTCTGCGCAAGCATCTTCACGAGGTGCTGCAATCGCAGTGCGCTGCGCACGCGAGCCTTCAGCTCCACCACCTCGAACGGCTTCGCCACGAAGTCCACCGCGCCCATGTCGAGGGCCCGCACGCGGTCCTCCATGCTGGCCGTGGCGGAGATGAAGATCACCGGGATGTCCTGCAGGTCAATGTCGTCCTTCAGCGCCTGAAGCACGGCGAATCCGTCCATCGAGCGCATCTCGATGTCCAGGAGGATCACGTCGGGCTTCAGGCGACGGGCCATGGCCAGACCCTCGACGGCATCGGTGGTGCCGTGCAACTCGATCTGCTCGTGCTGGAGGCGGACCCGCAGAAGACGGTGGATCAACTCCGAATCGTCGATCGC
>JBJOIF010000085.1:0-4801 GCA_046047335.1 Planctomycetota bacterium
TGGACGAGATGCTCGCCGACGACCGGGTCGATTTTGTGCAGCGCCTCGATCCGGCGGTCCGCGACCAGGTGCTGCCGCTTCTGGAGCGCGCCGCGCGCGAGGACGTGAAGCGGCTGCTGGCGCAGCAGGCGGGCACGGTCGGCGCGCGGATGAACACCGACTTCGCCAAGATTCCGACGGGGTTGACGGCCTCGCAGGCGATCGGCACGCTCCGCCAGCAAGCCAGCCGCAAAGAGACCATCTACTACTCGTACGTCGTGGACGGGGACGGCCGGATGCTCGGCGTGGTGAGCCTCAAGGAACTGGTCCTGGCGCGGCCGGACCTGCCGGTCGCCGACATCATGTCCACCGAGCTGGTCAGCGTGCGTGCCTCGGACGACCAGGAGTACGCCGCCAAGGTGCTGAACTCGTACGACCTGCTGGCCCTGCCGGTGCTCGACGAGCAGCATCGCATCGTCGGGATCCTGACGCACGACGACGTGGCCGACATCGTGCAAGCCGAGGCCACCGAGGACATCGCGCGCATCGGCGCCGTGGCGGCCGGCGCGGAGGACGTGCCGTACCTGCGCACCAGCGTGCTCGAACACGTGCGTCGGCGCATCGGCTGGATCGTGGTGCTCGCGATCGCGCAGATCATGTCGTCGTGGGTGATCGGTGCCTACGAGGCCGCGGTGGGATCCGCACTCATCCTGGCGGCCTACATCCCGATGGTGATGGCCACCGGCGGCAACGTCGGTGCCCAGAGCTCCACCGTGCTGATCCGTTCGATCGCGCTCGGGCAGGTGGTGCCTTCTGACTGGTGGCGCGTGGCGGTGCGCGAACTCGCCGTCGCCGTCGCCCTGGCGGTGGCGACCGTCGGCGTGGCCTTCGTCAAGGTCTACGTGTTCACCTCGGCCGCGCAGGTGCCTGCGGGCATCGAACTCGGCGCGGTGGCCGCGGTGGTGGCGTTGGCGGTCGCGGCGCAGACCCTGACCAGTGCCGTGGTCGGCGGGTTGCTGCCAATCGGCGCTCGGGCCGCGGGCATCGATCCGGCCGTGGTGGCCACCCCGGCCATCACGACCATCGTGGACGTGAGCGGTCTGCTCATCTACTTCACGTTGGCCACCAAGATGCTGGGCTTGGCGCACTGAAGGAACGCCGATGCTGCGTCCCGAGGCCGCGGCGGCAGGCGCGACGCACGCCGACCTCGGCGGCCAACATGTCCGGATAAACGCGCTGCTCCCCCCTTCCCCGGCGATCCGGCTTCCGCTATCCTCGTCGATCTGCCCGGTCCTGAGCGGACCGGCGAAGGAACAGCCATGAAGCCCAAGATCCATCCTGAGTGGTACCCCGAGTGCAAGGTCTTCTTCCGCGGACAGCAGGTGATGACCGTGGGGGCCACCGTGCCGGAGATGAATGTGGAAGTGTGGTCGGGGTCGCACCCGTTCTACACCGGCCAGAAGACCTTCATCGACACCGCCGGCCGCGTGGAGCGCTTCCAGCGCAAGTTCAGCGGCGAGTACTTCAAGAAGGACGACAAGAAGTCGACCAAGAAGTAGCGCCACGATCACGATCGACCCAGCCGCGCCCTCCGGGGCGCGGCTGTTCGTTTGACGACCAAAGGGCGCCACCAACGCGTCGTCCCACGCCATGTCGCACTTCCCCGACCATCTTCGACAGGTCCTCGACGGCATGGCCGCGGAGATCCGCGCGACCGATGCCGCGATGCTCGAGCCCGAGGTGGTGGCCGACCACCGGCGCGTCCGCGCGCTGACCGCCCGTCGCCGCGCCGTTGGACCCGTGGCGGAACGATGGCAGGCCTTCCGCGCGCTCGAACGCGAGCGTGCGGCGCTGGACGCCTTGGTCCATGGCAGCGACGCCGAGATGGCGGCCCTGGCGCGCGACGACCTGGCCTCGATCCCGGGGCGCCTCGACGCGCTGGCCGAGGAGATCCAGAGGCTGCTCGTCACGGGCGAGGACGACCGCGTGGGAAGCGTGATCCTCGAGGTGCGCGCCGGCGTCGGCGGACAGGAAGCCGCCATCTGGGCCGGCGACCTCCTGGAGATGTACCGCCGCATGGCCGTGCGCCGCGGCTGGACGTGGGAGGAGATGGACCTGCGGCCGGGAGACGCCGGCGGATTCACGCAGGCGGTGGTCGAGGTGTCGGGCGACGGGGCGTGGAGCGTCCTCGGCTACGAGGGCGGCACGCACCAAGTGAAGCGCGTCCCGGCCACGGAGGCGCAGGGGCGCATCCACACGAGCACCGCCACCGTGGCCGTACTGCCCGAGCCGGAGGAGGTCGAGGAGGCGGTGCCCGCGGACGAGGTGAAGGAGATGCTTACCACCGCGCAGGGGCCGGGCGGCCAGAACGTGAACAAGGTGGCCACTGCGGTGCACCTCATCCACCTGCCCACGGGCATCGAGGTCCGGATGCAGGAGACCCGCAGCCAGCTGCAGAACCGCGAGAAGGCATGGCGGCTCCTCCGCGCGCGTGTGCTCGAAGCGCGACGCCAGGCGGCGGAGGCCGCGCGGAGCGCAGAGCGCCGACTGATGATGGGAAGCGGCGGCCGTGCCGAGAAGATCCGCACCTACCGCTGGAAGGAAGGCATTGCGGTCGACCACCGGCTGGAGCGATCGTTCCCGCTGCAGACCGTCATGCAGGGCGAAGGCGACGAGCTGGCCGACGCACTGCGCCGGGCCGACGTCGCGGAACGCCTTGCGGCAATGTGAGGAAAGCGACGCGGGGCGTGCGACGGTCAGTGCGGCATGGGGAACCGGGCGCAGAACGCGCGGATCTCCTCGCGCACGCGCGCGGTCTCGCCGGCATCGCCCTTGGATCCCATGACGCGATCGAGCCACGCGGCGACCTGTGCCATCTCGGGCTCGCGAAGGCCGCGCGACGTGAGCGCCGGCGTGCCCAGGCGCAGGCCACTCGTCACCATCGGCGGACGCGGGTCGTTGGGGATGCCGTTCTTGTTGACGATGACTCCCGCCGCCTCGAGCCACTTCTCGGCATCGGCGCCGGTCAAGTCGGCGCTGCGCTGGCGCAAGTCCACGAGCATCAGGTGGTTGTCGGTGCCGCCGGTGCAGAGGCGGTAGCCGCGCTCCGTGAGCGCGGACGCCAGCGCCTTGGCATTGGCGACCACCTGCTTGCTGTACGCGGTGAACTCCGGGCGCAGCGCCTCACCGAACGCAATGGCCTTGGCGGCGATGATGTGCATGAGCGGTCCGCCCTGGCTGCCGGGGAACACCTTGCGGTCGAGCTTGGTGGCGATCTCCGCGTCGTCGGAGAGGATCAGGCCTCCGCGTGGGCCGCGCAGCGTCTTGTGGGTGGTGGTGGTCACCACGTGCGCATGCGGGAACGGGCTCGGGTGGACGCCCGTGGCCACCAGGCCGGCGATGTGCGCGATGTCGGCCATCAGGAACGCGCCCACCGAATCGGCGATCGCACGGAACCGCGCGAAGTCGATCACGCGCGGGTAGGCGCTGTAGCCGCAGATGATCAGCTTGGGGTTCGTCGCCTTGGCGATGCGCCCGATCTCGTCGTAGTCGAGCAGCTCGGTCGCGGGGTCAAGGCCGTACTCGGCGATCGAGTAGAAGGTGCCGCTGAAGTTCGGCTTGAGGCCGTGGCTCAGGTGGCCGCCGCTCTTGATCGGCAGGCTGAGCACCGTGTCGCCGGGATTGAGGAGCGCCATGAAGGCCGCGATGTTGGCATTGGCGCCGCAGTGGGGCTGCACGTTGGCGAAGCCGCAGCCGAACAACTTCTTCGCGCGCTCACGGGCAAGGTCCTCGATCCGGTCGTGGAACTCACACCCGCCGTAGTAACGCTTGCCCGGGTAGCCCTCGGCGTACTTGTTGGTCAGCCAGCTGCCGGCCGCGTGCATGACCGCGGGAGTGACGTGGTTCTCGCTGGCGATCAGTTCGAGCGTGGTCGCCTGCCGGTCGGCCTCGGCCGACATCAGCGCGGCCACGTCCGGGTCCTGGGCCGCCACCAGGTCAACGAGGCTGCGGGACATCGGGTCGAGCGAAGCGGGCGCGGCGGAGGGACTCATCGTGGCGGGGCTCATCGCGGCAATCGTACCCCCGTGCCGCTACGCTCGACCCGGTGAGGCAAGCGACCGCGAGCGTCGGACCGGCATCCATCCGCGTGGCGGTGGCTGGACGCGAGTTGGACATCGCCGTACCGCCCGGCGTGGAGGCTGGCTCCCTGCGCCGTCGGATCCTCGCGTGGCTCGCCGGTGCACCCGATGGCTTCGGCGATGTTCCGCTTCCGGCGGGAACCACGTTCCAGCGGGCCTGTTGGCAGGCCTGCCGGAACATCCCGCCGGGCGAGGTGCGCACCTACGGCTGGCTGGCCGCGGCCGCGGGCAGCCCCAGGGCCGTGCGCGCCGCGGGCCAGGCGATGCGGCGCAACCCGTGCCCGATCGTGGTGCCCTGCCATCGCGTGGTCGGGGCCTCCGGTCGCCTCGGGGGCTACGGCGGCAGCGAAGCCGAGGACGCCGCCGTGCTCAAGCTGGCGCTGCAGCGTGCCGAGTCGGGACAGCCCGACCACAACCCCCGTACCATCGACCGCCCCCCTCGCCCCAGGAGCTCACGGACATGAAGATCACGATGGTCGGAACGGGTTACGTCGGACTCGTCACCGGTGCGTGCTTTGCCGAGACCGGCAACCAGGTGACCTGCCTCGACATCGACCACGCGAAGGTGGAGACGCTGCGCCGCGGCGAGAGCCCCATCTACGAGCCCGGACTCTCGGAGATGCTGCAGGCGAACATCCGCTCAGGGCGGCTTCGATTCACCACCGACCGTGGGGAGGCCTACC
>JBJOIF010000086.1:0-5432 GCA_046047335.1 Planctomycetota bacterium
CCTCGGCCCGGGCGCGCGCGCTCGGTGCGCGACTCCCGTGCGACCCGATGCCGATTCCCGGCGTCGGCCGCTGGCAGCCCACCTACGACCCGACCGGGTGCGAGACCGCGCTGCTCGAGCCGTCGCCGTGCGCGACGCAGGGGTGAGTCGTTCGGCCCGATGCACTCATCGAGGGACGATGAAGGAGCCCGGCCGGTGCCTCAATGCAGGAAGGACCCTTGGCTCGGCCTTGGCAAGCGAAGCCCGAGCAGGTGATGGGGCAGGGTCGAGATCATGTAGAAGGCGATGCTGGCGACGGCCACGTGGCGTAGCCCGAAGCCGCCGAGCATCACGCACAGCGGCCAGAGGCACAGCGCGGTCGGCAGCATGAGCGGCAGGCTCAGTGCATGGACTCGGACGATCCGGGCGAGGATGCTTGCCGGTGCGGGGGGCGGCTCGATCACCGCACGCGTGTCGGCGAGCCGGCACGTGTGGCGGAACGCGTGAACCCCGAGGAAGAAGCAGCCGACGGCGAAGAGCGGATCCGCGAGCGCGGCCATGGTCGCGACGAGCCCGTGCTCGGCGAGGTCGAGCGCCGCCTCGCGGGGCCGTGCACGTTTGATCCGGGCGATGGCGCCGCACATGGCGAGACCGGCGCCGGCGGCCACACCCAGCAGTGCGCCTGACCGCAGCACATCCAATGGAGGCACCCATGCCGCGCCTGCCCACGGCGCCACGGCGGCAATCTCTCCGAAGGGTGCCCATGCCGCTTCCGCATTGCTTGCGAACGCCGTCGCGAGCAGCAGTAGGCCGCGGCCGCATACGAGGCACCAGCGTGCGAGTGCACCGTCATCATCCGCACGCACCGCGGTGGCGTCTGCCATCCCGAAGTGGAACACGGTCAGCAGCAGGAAGAGAAGCGTGGCGATGCCCGGCTGCCATGCCAGCATCGCCGTGCAGCCGGCCATCATCGCCAGGTACCACGAGAATCCCGCGAGGCGACTCGCGAAGCCCGTGCGGCCGGCGAGCCGTGCGGCGACCGACCAGTCCGCGGCGCCGTGCGGCATCCCGAACACGACCAGCGCGACGAGGAACGGCCAGGGCGCTGCCTCCGCGGTGGATCCCGGGGCGACGACCGCAAGCAGGATGGCTGCGGCGAGCGCGGCCCACGGCACCGCGCGCGATCCCAAGAACGAAAGCCCCCCCGCCTCCGCCTCCGGAAGCCGGGCCCCATCGAGGGGCGCCGGATCCGAGGCGGTGGGCGGGGGGGAAATCACGCAGATGGAATCGGTGTCAGGCGCGGTGGCCGTCGCTCAGGGCCTTCACGCCCTGGTAGCAGACCAGCCCGAAGAACACCTTGTTGATGACGTCCGCCACGTTGTAGCAGATCTCGCGCCAGCTTTCGCCGTTCCCACCGTTGAGGGCCATCAGGAAGCCGACGGGGTAGATGACCCAACCGATGGTCACGAAGAGACGCATGGTCTTGAGGCTGCTCTGGATGCTCGCGGGCGCCTCAGCCATGGCCTCGGTGACCTTCGTGAAGAGCATGTACACGATGTAGAGCCACGCGCCGCAGCTGACCACGTACCAGGTCCACCACTGCTGGCCGCCGGTGGGGCTCTCTTCGGCGACCCACGCGGTCACCAGCATCACGAGCGACCAGAAGACGAGGCCCTTGAAGAGTTCGGCGCCCTTCTTGCCCAGGTTCAGGAGCAGCGGGAACTCCATCACGAGCAACGGAACCGTGATGAGCCAGTCGATGTATCGGTAGGCGGTCGGGAACTGCTTGATGGTCGCTCCCTCGATGCGCGTGCCGTCGGCGTTGAAGAGCCCGGCGACGCCTTCCAGGTAGATGCCGCTCATCCGCCAGTAGTGAAAGGCGGCGACGGCGCAGATGATGCCCGCCACGGTCATCGCCGTCTGGTACTGCATCGGCACGGTCTTCCGCTGCAGCCAGAAGTAGAGCGCACCGGCGCCCATGGCCACGGTGGAGAGCCAGAAGAGGTACATGGTGACCCCTTCCATGGAAAGCCCCGCGTTGAGGGCACGCATGGTGGTCGACATGTCCGCGATAAGAATCGTCATGCTCTGATCTCCAGAGGGTCCCACGAAGAACCCTCCGCCGGGTGCTTCGTGAGACCAAGGAATGGTGTGAACGACGGGTGACATCTTCTTTATTGGCTCAGCGGCGGTGTTTGGATTCGGGAATTCCGCGTCGATTCCCGCTCGTTCGTCCCGATTGAGACCCATTGGGGTGATTTGGCAGCGCGTGGGGTGCCTGCCGACTGGTCCAGGATCTGGCGCACGCATGATCGGGCGACACGATCGTGCAATCCGCGTGAACTCGGATCCTGCATGAATCCACCGTGTGGTCTTGCGTCGAAGCCGCGGCCGGAGGCGGGTGTTCCCGCCATTCCGATCCGTCCCGCTCCCGATGATGCTCCGCCGTCCTGTTGACGGCGCGGATGTCACTTGGGGAGGCGGGCCCACAGAGGACCCCCATGCTGACTGCGCTTGCCACATCGTTCATGCTGACCATCTCGCCCCTCGGTGCGCAGGCCATGCCCGCGGCCGCGACCGCTCAGGCGCCCGCGAAGAAGTCGACCATCGTCGACACGGCCGTCGCCGCGGGCAACTTCAAGACGCTCGTCGCGGCCGTCCAGGCCGCTGGCCTGGCCGAGACGCTGAACGGCGCTGGGCCGTTCACGGTGTTCGCGCCGACCGATGATGCCTTTGCCAAGCTTCCGGCGGGAACGGTGGAGATGCTGCTGAAGCCGGAGAACAAGGCGAAGCTTGCGGCCATCCTGACCTACCACGTCGTGCCCGGCACGGTGAAGGCGGCCGACGTCGTCAAGCTGAAGTACGCGGGCACCGTCAACGGCCAGCGCATCGGCATCACGGTCGACGGCCCGAAGGTGATGGTCGACGACGCGATGGTGAGCGCGACCGACATCGAGTGCTCCAACGGCGTCATCCACGTGATCGACAGCGTGATGCTCCCGGTCGAGGGGACGGTCGTCGACGTTGCCGTGAAGAACGGCTCGTTCAAGACGCTGGTCGCCGCGGTCCAGGCCGCCGGCCTGGCCGAGACCCTTTCCGGCAAGGGACCGTTCACGATCCTCGCCCCCACCGATGAGGCCTTCGCCAAGCTTCCGGCGGGCACGCTGGAGATGCTGCTCAAGCCGGAGAACAAGAAGCAGCTCGTCGAGATCCTCTCCTATCACGTCGTTCCCAACGTGGCGGCCTACAGCGACGCCGTGGTCAAGATGAAGGAGGTTCCGACCCTTCTCGGCAAGCCCATCGGCGTGAAGGTCGTTGGCGACAAGGTGATGCTTGGCGACGCCAACGTCGTGGTCGTCGATGTGGAAGCCAGCAACGGCGTCATCCACGTCCTGGACGCGGTGCTCCTGCCGCCGGCGCCGGCGGCCGCGGGCGAACAGCCCAAGGCCACGAACGGGTCGAAGTACTGAATCGCCCGTTCCTGATTCAGATGTTCGAAGCGGCCCCGCCGGACCTCCGGCGGGGCCGCTTCTTTGGAGGTGGACGACATCGGTCCGCAATTGGTCCATACCCGGCTGCCTGAGCGCCCACCGCGCTGCAAGGCTTGAACCACGCGCTACGCTGACTTCGTGCACGGCGCGATGATCGCCCGCGCGCGGAACCGCACTGGAGGCTGACGCCATGGGCACCCGCATCGAAGGCACCGCACGACCCCGACCCACCTCCGGCGAGATGATCGCTGCCCTCGGATTGCTCCGGCACCCCGAAGGGGGCTTCTACCGCGAGACGTTCCGTGCGCCCGATGCGCCGCGCGGCGCGAGCACGTCGATCCTGTTCTTGCTTGCAGCTGGCGAGCAGAGCCGTTGGCATCGCGTGGACGCCGACGAGCACTGGCTGTTCCACGACGGCGACACGCTTGAGCTGCGGGTTGCCGATCCCGCCTCCGGTGCGCAGGAACGCATCGTGCTCGGGCGCGACGTCGCGCGCGGCGAGCGGCCGCAGGCGGTGGTGCCGCGCGGCTGGTGGCAGGCGGCCCGGCCGCTGGGCGAGTGGACGCTCGTCGGCTGCGTGGTCGCGCCCGCGTTCGAGTTCGCCCGGTTTGAGATGGCGCCCGAGGACTGGGAGCCAGGCAGGGCGTGACGGCAGGGCCTGACGGCTGGCGTCACGGCTTCGCGGGCGCCGGTTCGCGGGTCGCGACCACCAGCCACGAGCCGTCGCGCAGCCTGACGACGCTCGGGTCGACGCCGGGCATCCGCACCGGCGCCGCGGCCTTTGCCCATTGCATGCCGTCCGCGCTGGTCACCGGCCACGGGCCGGGGCCCGTCCCGAAGAAGAGGAGCTGCGTGCCGTCGCTCAGCAGGTTTCCGAACCAGCGGTCGCGCGTCGATGGCAGGCGGAGATCCGTCGCGCGAGTGAAGGCGAGTCCATCCGTGCTGGTGGCGTGGTAGCCGTTGCCACCGGGCTGCGGCTCGCCACTGCGTCTCCGTCCGAGGAACTCGGCGGGCGTTCCGTTGTCCGGAACCACGAGGTGGAACACGCCATCATGCAGCGCCGCCGCGCAGTCGACCACCACGCGCCCCGGCACCGTGAAGCGCACACCCGGCTCGTAGTCGTATCGCACGGCGTCGGTCGAGATCGCCGAGTGGACCGCCGTCTGGCCAGGTGCCGCATCGGTGCCCGTGTGCGTGATGAAATACATCCGCACGCGACCGTCCGGCAGCACGACGAGCGCGGGATCGAACGGTGCCGCGAATGCGGCATCCAGATTCGCCATCACGATCGGCTGGGGCTCGCCCCAGGTGCGCCCATCATCACCGGAGCACCGAACGGCGATGCGGTTGAAGTGCGCGGCATCGTCTGCCGGGAAGGCCTGGCAGGCGATCACCAATCGCCCATCCTTCAGGCGTACGACGCTGGAGACGTCCGCACGTCCGAACGTGGCGATCGCCGAGGTCGTTCCGTCCGCCGCGATGCGCTGCACGAGCAGCTCGTGGTCCCACGGGCCGGGCTTTCCCGCCGGCGTGCGCGGCGCGGCATCGGCTGCCGGGGGTGCGGCGGCCTGCAGCGCGAGCAGGCCGGCGGATGCAAGTGCGACGATCGAGATGGTGATGGTGTGCATGGCGCGTGGGCTCGTTGGTATGGAAACCCTACCCGGACGCCCTGATACGCTTTGCCCATGCCGAACATCAGCATTCCGCGTGGCCGGGGATCTCTCATGACCGCGACGGCGCTTGCCGCCATGTGCCTCGTCGGGTCGATGGCCGCCCTCACGCAGGCGCCCGCCCGGAAGCCGCCCCTGCTCCTCGACCAAGGGTGGAGCGCCGAGGATCGTGCCGCGTACCACCGCACCTCGCAGGGCTCGGCCGTGATGCCGTACCAGCTCTTCCTCGCACTTGAACAGGCGGACGGCACCGAGCCGTTCCGTGCGGACTCCGTCTCCGACCAGTTCGGCC
>JBJOIF010000087.1:0-10612 GCA_046047335.1 Planctomycetota bacterium
TGTTCCGGGGGCATGTACTGCGGCGTGCCGAGCCGCTGTCCGTCGGCGGTGCGCAGGCTGGGGGGGTCGGCGGACTCCAGCGCCTTGGCCACCCCGAAGTCGATCACCTTGGCGGCCAGCGCATCGCCGCTGCGCGCCACGAGCACGTTGCCCGGCTTGATGTCGCGATGGATGATCCCCTTGCGATGCGCGTGCTGGACCCCGTCGCAGGTCTCCGCCAGCAAGCGGACCCGCTCCCGGACCGGCAATCGTGCATCGTCGCACGCCTGCGTGATCGGCATGCCGTCAATGAACGGCATGGCGAACCACGGGCGACCGTCGTCGGTCACGCCGGCATCGAGCACCGAGGCCACGTTGGGGTGATCCATCCGCGCCAGCGCTTGGCGTTCGTTCTGGAATCGCGCGAGGATCATGCGCGATCCTGGATCGCGTCGCAGGATCTTCAATGCCACGATCCGCCGGACCGGCTCGTCCTGGGACGCCAGCCACACCGTGCCGAAGCCGCCCTCGCCCAACGGTGTCACCAGCGTGTACCGGCCGATGCGCGCGTATCCCTGATCGAGACCGCGCTGCACCTCGGCCCCGGCTCGCTCGAGCAGGGAATCCAGCTCGGCCATGGTGCGCGGTCCCGGCAGCTCTCCCGCCGAGGACAGTCCGGACGGTTCGCCCGATGAATTGCCGGAGGCGGAGTCCCCCGCCCCGTCTCGGTCCGGAAGCATCGTCCGAATGCTAGCGGCGGAGCGCAGGAATCAATAGACCCAGCCTTCGCCTGCCATCGCCGCCGCGCTCGGGGCCGAAGCGAACGGCGGCGTGGCCAGGACCAGCGCATCGAGCAGATCGCCCTCCTCGTCCCGGATGGCTTCGGCGGCGATCGGCTCGGGCACCTGCATCCCGGTCCCGCGGAGGCGCTCGAGGATGGCCGCGCGCTGGGCACGCGGCGGCTCACCACCACCCTTGTAGCCACGACGTGGCCAACCGTAGGCGTGCAGCACCGACGATGGGCATCCTTCGGCAACGCGCACGCGCGCGGACGCCCCGGCACCCGGCACGCAGGGCTCGATCCGCACCCCCGCCTCGGCCAAGGGCAGGAGCACCTCGCAGACGAAGGTCCACGTCTGCTTGAACACCCGCAAGTTCAGCGGCGACATGGGAGTTGCGAACTCCCGATCGCAGTCGCGGCGCGGCTCGCGGCGGGTGCGGTCACGCACGGTGCCACGCCAGTGGCGCGGCGAGCCCAGCGCCTGCATCCATCGTGCGATCGCCATCCAGTCGCCGGGCACCTCGAACGCCACGGGAATCTCGGCGGGAACCGACATCGGCGCATCGATCCTCCAGAAGTGGACGCGACCGTCCTCGGGAGTCGCCAGCACCGCACGCACCAAGCCACGGCGGTCGAGCCGACCCATGGACATCACCGGCACCTTCGGCGCCGACAGGTCGCGCGTCACCACCCGGATCTTGGCGGCACCACCGGAGTCGGCGCCGGAGAAGTCGACGCCATGCACCACCGGCAATGCGTCACTGGCCACAACGGTCCTTGGGCTTGCCGCACGGGCAGCACGGTCCGGAATGCACGTGCGCGGTGCCCACGGCAGAACCGGCCACGCCGAACACCGAGTGGCGACGGCGGAACGTGCGTCCCTTGCCCGCCGGATCCTCGACGGGCGCGTCCGCATCTGCCATGGCGCGCAGCAGGGTCAGCACCTCGTCGTCGACGTCGTTGGCGTATTCGTAGATCGGCATGGTCGTGTCCTCGGCGAATGCTAGGCGGACCGCTTGGTGCTCCGGCGGCGCTCGCGCGCCTGCGGCGTCGCGAATGCCTCCTCGCGCAGGGTGGCGAGCTCGCGCGAAGTCAGTTCGCGCCATTCGCCCGGCTGTAGGCCCTTCAGCTGCAGCGGACCCATGCGCACCCGTCGCAGCTTCTTCACCGGGTGGCCGAGGGAAGCGAGCATGCGGCGGATCTGCCGGTTCCGACCCTCACGCAGTTCCATGTACAGCGTGGTGCGGCCCGTGTCGCGCTTGAGCACCGAGAGCCGGGACCGCGCCGTGCGCGCCCCGGGACGGTCGTCCCGTCCCGGCAGGAAGATGCCGCGCTCGAGCCGCTTGAGTTCCTCGTCGTCCACCTTGCCGCCCACCGTCACTTCGTAGCCCTTGTGCATCTCGAAGCGCGGGTGCGCGAGCCGGTTGGCCAGTGGCCCGTCGTTGGTGAGGAGCAAGAGCCCCGAGCTGTCGAGGTCGAGCCGCCCGACGGGATAGAGCCGCGCCTTGGACGGATGCTCGACGAGGTCGATGGCGCGAGGACGGCCTTCCGGATCGCGGTTGGTGCTCACCACGCCCTTGGGCTTGAAGAGCATCACGTAGACGGCGCGCCCGATGGCGCGGATGCGCCGGCCATCGACGCGGATGTCGTCCTGCTCGGGGTCGACCCAGGCCGGCAGGCCATCGATGCCGTGGCCGTTGACCGTGACGCGCCCCTCCTCGATCGCCTGCTCGCAGGCACGGCGGGAGCCGACACCCGCATCGGCCAGCACCTTCTGGATGCGGGGGCCACGTTCATCGGACTGGTAGGGATGCGTTGGACCCGAACGGCGTCGCATCGAGGCATGGTAGCGGTGCCTGCGATATGGTTCGGGCCATGGGAACGCTGGCCGCCTGCATCCTGCTCGCCTCGGCCGCCACGGGGCCGGCCGGAAGCACGTTGGCCCCGTCGGCCGCATCCCCGTTCGACACGGCTTCCCCGCTCGGCGAGGCGGTGATCGACGGCGCGATCGCCGAGGACCTGTTCCGGCTGCAACGGATGTTCGCGTCGACGCCTGCACAGTTTCCGGCGCGCGGAATCCCGGCACCGGTCCGGGCCGCCTTCGTGCAGCCGTTTGCCACGCCCGAAATCGCCCGCGCGCTCGCGGCCCTGGCAACAGCGGACGCCGCCGCCCGCCCGATCCGCGCCGTGGCCCGCCACGCCGCAGCATCATTCGGTACCGGCAGCGACCGCGGCGACGACCGCAGCACCGTGCAGGCGTTTGATCCGCAGCGAGCGATCTTCGCGCTCGACTTCCTGCTGAACGGCGCCGCCATCCACGTCCGCCCGGCGCTGGAGGCCGCGGGCGTACCCACGGATCCGGCGGCGCGAGCCCAGTGGGCGCGGCGGGCCATGGGGTTCGCACGCATGAGCACCGCGCGCGGCAACGCCGTTCCGGAAGCCGTCGCCGCCGCGATCCAGGCCGCCATGACGCTCGACCGCGACGCGCTCGTGCGTGCGGCCGGACACCTCGACGAGGCGATCGACCCCGGGACAGACTGGAAGGCCTTCGAGGCAGAACCCCTCCCCGAAGAACTGGCCGGCGCCGTCGATGGCGCGGTGCTCACCACCCACTTCGTGCCCGAGCTCGGATGGATGGTCGTGGGCGGCATCGGTCCAAACCGCTACGACATGTCCCGCGTGGCCGCGGTGCTCGATCCGGGCGGCGATGACCGCTACGAGTGGTCGGGCACCGAGGTCGGCGACCGGCTGGTGGTGGACCTTGGCGGCGACGATCGCTACGCCACCATCGGCGACGACCCGTTCGCGGGGCCCGCCGGCGCCGCGTTCGGTGTCTCGTTCATCGACGACCACGCCGGCAACGACACGTACGCGGGCACGCGCAATGCACTGGGCTCGGCGTTCTTCGGCGTCGGGATCCTGGTCGATCGCGCCGGCAACGACCGATTCGAGGGCGGGGAATGGACGATTGGCTCGGGCTGGGCCGGGATCGGCGCGCTGGTGGACCTGGCCGGCGACGACCTGCACCGCTCGGAACAGTTCTCCCAGGGGTGCGGCGGTCCGGGCGGCGTCGGCATCCTGCTGGACGTGGCCGGCAACGATCGCCACCGTGCCGATGGACGGGCGCCGAGCGCCTATGGCCTGACGGGCGACAGCTGCTCGTTCTCGCAGGGGTGCGGATTCGGCTATCGCACGGGCGGGATCGGCGGCACGGGCCTGCTGGCCGATCTGGCGGGCGACGATCGCTACGACTGCGGCGAGTTCGGCCAGGGGTGTGGCTACTTCCTGTCGATAGGCATCCTGCTTGATGGTTCTGGTCGCGACACCTACCTGGGCAACCGCTACGCGCAAGGCGCCGCGGCGCACCAGGCGTTTGGCGTGCTGCTCGAGGATGCCGGCGACGACCTCTTCGTCAGCGTCACTGCCGCTGGTCAAGGCGCAGGATGGGACATGGCGCTCGGCGCATTGGTCGATGCCTCCGGAAACGACACCTACCGGGCGGACGGGCTGTCGCAGGGCGCGGCCGCACAGCAGGCCATTGGCATCCTGCTCGATCGCGCCGGCGACGACGACTACCGCGCGGCAGGCAGGAGCCAAGGCCAGGCGGACGACAACCGCTACCACTGGGAATCGACGCGCTGCACGAGCGCCGGCATCCTGGTCGACCGCGCTGGTTCGGATCGTTTCTCGCTGGACGTGCCGACGGGCGCGCGCACCGTCACCGGCGACCGCGCTCGCACCGACGGCGGCAGCCAATGGGGTGTGCGCGTGACCCGCTGAGGGCCCCGCGCGACCGGGCGATCGACCGTCGCGTCCATACAATCGGCCGCATGGAAGCCGCCGCCCGCGCCACCCGGATCATGCTGCCGCCCCTGGTCGAGCGCGTGCTGCGCATCGCGATGCTCCTCGTGCGGCGATCGCTTCAGGACGACCTGCCGGCGATGGCCTCGGCACTCGCCTACAAGACCCTGCTTGGGCTCATCCCGATCCTCGTGGTGGTGACCCTGGTGGCCAAGACGCTGATGGGCGCCGAATTCGCGCCGTTCGTCGCGGGGTTCATCGAGTCGCTCGGCCTGGACAGCATGAAGATCGTGCCGCCGGCGGACGGGGCGACGACGGCCGGCACCGGTCCCGTGGAACTCGGCTCATGGGTCGAGGATCTGGTGAAGCAGGCCTCGGAGATCGACCTCAGCGCGCTCGGCTGGGTGGGCGTGGCCGTCACGGTGGGCAGCGCGATCTGGCTGATGACGAGCATCGAGCTCAGCTTCAACCGCGTGTGCCGCGCCCGCGCCGGCCGGTCGTGGGTCAAGCGCGTCGTGCTGTACTGGTTCGTGCTCACGGCGACGCCGCTCCTGCTGGCCGCGATCCCGTTCCTGTCGTCACGACTCTCCGCCTTCTCCGACACACCCGGCATCGGATTGCTCGTGGCGCTCGCCCGGACCGTCTGGGACGTGGGCGTGCTCTGGGCGCTCTTGCTGCTCGTCTACGTCGTGGTGCCGGCGGGACGCATCCGTGCGCCGTTTGCGGCGATCGGCGCCCTGACCGCCGCCGCCGTCATCATCGCGCTGAAGGGGCTGTTGGCCGCCTACTTCGAGCATGCCTTCGCGATGAGTCGGCTGTACGGCTCGCTGGGGCTGGTGCCGGTCTTCATGTTCTGGCTCTGGGTGGTGTGGATGGCCGCGCTCCTGGGGCTCGAGATCGGTGCGCTCGCGCAGACCATCCGGCTGCGCGGCCTCGATGCCGGCATGTCCTCGAACGACGGCGCGGCCCCCGACCCCGCAGTGGCCGTGGCGGTGATGGACGCCGCCGTGATCGCGTGGCGCGCGGGGGCGCACGTCGATCGACAGGCCATCGCCCAGCGGCTCTCCATCGACGATCGCCTTGCGGGAGAGTTGCTCGAATCGCTCGCCCGTGGCGGCTTCCTCGACCGGACCGAAGGCGACGCCTACCTGCCTTCGCGGCCCCCGGAGACCATCCCCGTGGCGGACGTCCTCCGCTGGACCCAACGAGGCTGCGCCGGCGAGGACGCCGTCGAGCGGTCCGCGCCGGCCCGGGCCATCCGTGGCGCGCAGGAGGACGCGGCGCGGCACCAGACGTTGGCGTGACGCCGCCGGATAGACTGCGCTGGATGGCCGATTCGACCGACACCCCCGAGTACGTGGAGTTCACCCATCCGGGTGGACACCTGATCGCGCGGGTGGTGGTCCCGAGCATCGGCCAGTCCGAAGCGCCCGCCATCCGCGACCAGGTGGCCGAACACCTGAGCGGCACCGCCAAGGGACGGGCGTTCGTCCTGGACCTTTCGCAGGTCTCCCTGATCTCCAGCCTGGGCTTGGGCACGTGCGTGGACCTGCGGAACATGGCCGCCAAGGCCGGCGTCCGGCCCATCGCCTATGGTTTGAACCGACACCTCATGGACCTGTTCCGGCTCATGAAGGTCGACCGCCTGTTCGAATGCCCGGCCTCACCGCAGGCCCTCGACGAGATCATCGCCCGATGACCGCTTCCACCCGATTGCAGCCCATTCGCCATCGTGGTGCCACCAGGCTCCTCCATGCGGGGCTTGTGGCCGCCGTGACGGCCGTGATCGCGATGCCCGGCTGCTACCGGCACGTGGTGGGCGTCAAGGGAACCGCTCCCACGAAGGTCGAGGTCCACGAGCCCAACGTCAGCAAGGAAGACAGCTTCTGGGCACAACCCGAGGCGCGGCGGGTCAACCGACCGCCCCCGATCGCTCCCCCCGCCCCGACCAGCACCGTCAAGCCCGGCTCCTGAACCACGCCCGGCCTACACTATCCGTCCCATGGGCATCGAAGCCGCTCTTCCCGTCGACAGCGTCCTGACCACCCAGTTGCAGCGCGTCGTGAACTGGTCGCGCCGCTCGAGCGTGTGGCCGATGCCCTTCGCCACCGCGTGCTGCGGCATCGAACTGATGGCCACGGCGTGCAGCCGTTTCGACCTTGCCCGCTTCGGCGCCGAGGTCATGCGCTTCAGCCCGCGCCAGTGCGACCTGATGATCGTGGCCGGCCGCGTCAGCATCAAGACCCTCCCGGTGCTGCAGCGCATCTACATGCAGATGACCGAGCCGAAGTGGGTGATCTCGATGGGGGCGTGCGCCAGCACCGGTGGCGTGTTCGACACCTATGCCGTCGTGCAGGGCGTCGACCAGTACATCCCCGTCGACGTGTACATCCCGGGGTGCCCGCCGCGACCGGAGATGCTCATCGAGGGCATCATGGCGATCCAGAAGGTGATCGACAACGACCAGATCCCGCGCGACCCCACCGGCAAGCGGCTCCCGCTGCAGATTGCGCTCGAGCCGAACTACCGGCCGCGGATGCAGCCGGCCCCGGTCACCGTCGGCGCGTCCTGACCCCGTCCGCCCGCGGGCCGCGTTCGCGCGCGTTCACCCCGCCTTCGCCCGAAGCGTCCCGTCGGACCGCACGCGGTCGCGCAGCTTCATGAGCAGCGCGGACCACCGCTGCCGCAGGGCCACTTCCGACACTCCGGTCACCTGGGAGATCTCGCGCCAACGCTTCCCGCGCAGGCGCAGCTGCACCAACTCGGCGTCCTGCGGCCGGCACCGCTGCAGTTCCTGAAGCACGGCGGCCAAGTCGGCACGCTCGGCATGATCCGGCGGCTCATCCCACGGCTCGCGCTGCAGCGCCACACGTGCCGCGGCCGCCGCTCCCCGTGCGGCGCGCTGGCGATGGCGCTCGACGGCGCGCTGCAGCACCCGCGTCAGAAACGACCACGCCTCGGGGGCGGATCGCATGCGAAACGACCCCCGCACCACCGCGCCGTCCACGCGCCGAAGTGTCGTGGAAAACAGGTCATCGGGATCAAGGCCCGGCGCGCCCCTGGACGCGTGCTGGATGCGGCGCCGGAGCGCGGCCTCGTGGGCGAGCATGAAGTTGGCGATCGCCTCGCGGTCCGACCGTCCGTCCATGGGTGATGCGGGTTCGTCGTGGCTCATGCCCCAGAGCGTTGATTCGGCGGGGCCGCCGTCCAACCCAAAGGCACGGATCAGGATGGATTCCGCCGATTATCAGCCCGCAGGCGCAGCGCCATCATCACCACCAGAATCTGGATCACCGCGGTCCCGAGCGTGGTCACGATCACTTGTGGTCGCGTCCACTCCGCCACGGTCAGGTACAGGCAGACGTTCGCGAAGGCAAACAGGCTCCACGTCAGCCACGATACGCCCGAACTGCTCTTGGCCCGCAGCAGCGCCGTCAGCTGCAGCACGCTGGCCGTCGGGAACACGATGGCCGGCACCCAGCCCACTCCATCGAGGAACGTCTGCCACCATCCATCGTTCATCGCAGCGATCCCGTGAACGCGGCGATCCGCTCCAGGCCGCGGCGAATCTCAGACTCCGGGCACGCAAACGTGACCCGCACATGGTCGGCCGCGCACGCGCCGAAGTCCGCGCCCGGCACCACCGCCACGTGTGCCTCTGCAAGCAGCGCCTCGGCGAACGACGTGCCATCGGTGATCTCGCGCCCGTGCGGCGAGCGCAGGCCGCGGCACGCCGCCACCGACGGGAAGGCGTAGAAGGCGCCGGTCGAGCGGACCGATCGCAGCCTCGGGATGCTGCTGAGGAGCTCAGTGACCAGCGCCGCACGTGCGGCGAAGGCGCGGCGCATGGACTCCACCTCGGGCGCCAGTGCCGGGGAGAGCGCCTCCACAACGGCGGGCATGAAGAACGACGGGATGTTGTTGGTCATCTGCCCCTGGAGCTTCACCAACTGCTCTAGGAACCGGCCGTCGTCGCCGGGGGCGCACACGTAGCCGATGCGCCAGCCGGTCATCGCGAAGGCCTTGCTCATGCCGTTCAGCGTCACCGTTCGACCCGCGATCGCCGGAATGCTGCCGGGCGAGAAGTGCTTCAGCCCGGGGGCGACCTCGGGGTAGACCAGCTTCTCGTAGATCTCGTCGCTGACCAGCGTTACCTGCGGGTGCCGCTCGATCACGGCGCACAGCGCGCGGATCTCCTCCGGGGAGTACGCGATGCCGCACGGGTTCGACGGGCTGTTGAGGATGACCGCCACCGTGCGCGGGCCGATGGCGGCCTCAAGCTGCGCGGGCGTGACCTTGAAGTCTTGATCCAGGGATCCCGGCACCTCGATGCACGTGCCGCCGGCGAGTTCGATCAACGGTCGGTAGCTGACCCAGGCCGGGGTCGGCAGGACCACTTCGTCGCCCGGGTCGACCAGCGCTTGAAGGGTCAGGTACAGGGCATGCTTGGCTCCGGCGGTGATCGCGACGTGCCCGGGAGCGCAGTCGATGCCGTTCTCGGTGCGCAACTTCGCCGCGACCGCCGCCCGGGCCTCGGGCGTGCCGGGGGTCGCCACGTACTTGGTCATCCCGGCGTCCAGGGCCCGCTCGGCAGCGCGCTTCACCGCGACTGGCGTATCGAAGTCCGGCTCACCCATCCCGAACGCAACCAAGTCCACCCCCTGCTTTCGCATGGCCGCGGCCTTGGCCGCCACCGCGAGCGTGGAACTCTCCTTCATGCGGGCGACGCGCGCGGCGACCTTCATCGCGCCAGAGTCTAGCCGCGTACACTCTGCCGATGCATTACGACGCGCACCAGCCGGTGCTCAACGACCTCGAGGCGCGGATCGTGACCATCCGCGACTCCCTTTAACTACCCGCTGAAGCGTCAGGAACGCGACCGCCTCAACGCGCGCATGGAGGCCGAGGACTTCTGGAACGACCCGCGGGCCGCCCAGAAGGTCATCGACGAGCTGAAGGTGGTGCGCGCCCAGATCGAGCCGCTCGAGGCCGTGATGAAGGGGCTCGAGGACGCCCAGGTCGGCTACGACATGGCCAAGGAAGCCAACGACCAGGACCTCCTGGCCGAGGTCGACCAGTCGCTTCATGACCTCGTGGTGTCCATGGAGAAGGTGGAGGCGCAGAGCCTGCTGTCGGGCAAGCACGACCACCGCAGTTGCTTCGTCACCATCCAGGCGGGCGTCGGCGGCACCGAGGCGAACGACTGGGCGGAGATGCTCGAGCGCATGTACCTCTACTGGTGGGACCGCATGGGATTCAAGGTGGAGGAGATGCACCGGCTCCCCGGAACCGAGGTCGGCATCGCCGAGGCCGCGTATCGCGTCAGCGGTCCCTTCGCCTATGGCTACATGAACTGCGAGCGCGGCACGCACCGGCTGGCCCGCGTCAGTCCGTTCAACGCCGAAGGCAAGCGGCAGACCAGCTTCGCCACGGTGGACGTCACGCCGGAGTTCGAGTCCAACGCCCTCACGATCCCGGAGAAGGACGTGGAAGTGGTGGCCTTCGTGCGCGCCAGCGGCCCGGGCGGTCAGAACGTGAACAAGGTGGCGAGCGCCATCCGCATCACGCACCTTCCCACCGGCATCCAGGTGGTGGCGAGCACGTATCGCGACCAGCCGCAGAACCGCGCGCAGGCATTCGCCGTGCTGCAGTCGAAGCTCGAGGCCCTCGAGGAGGAGCGGCGACAGGCCGAACTCGATGCCGCCACCGGCGGCAAGGTCGATCGCGGATGGGGAACCCAGATCCGCTCGTACGTCTTCTACGACAACCGGGTGAAGGACCACCGATCCGGATACGAGGTGACCAACCCGCAGAAGGTGCTCGATGGCGACCTCGACGGGTTCGTCGATGCCGAGCTCAAACGCAGACGCGCGGCCCGCGAGGTGCCTTCGGCATGAGCGATGCGGCTCCGGCCCACCGCCAGGGGCGAGCCGCGGGCGTGGCGTCCGTCGCCGCCGGGGCGGCGGTGGCGACGGCCACGATCATCGGTTGGATGAACCTCGAGCGTGCCGAACGCCGGGCGCTCGAGGTGGAGATCACCGAGCTCCAGAG
>JBJOIF010000088.1:0-2899 GCA_046047335.1 Planctomycetota bacterium
CAGGGGCGCGAGCCGGGCGTGCGCATCGGCGTGGCGTGCGCGCGTGGTGTGGTGGTGGTGTGAGGGTCACCGCAACCCCACCACCTCCGCGTCCGCCAGGTCGATGGTCGGCCCGACGTACCCCACGTCCCAGTCCGACGTGGTCTCGACGAGCACCTGCACGTCACCGCCCGGGAGCGTGACGGCGGCCTCGCCGTCGATGCGCGCGCAGCCAACGGCCAGCACCATGTGCGGCTCGTCGCCGTCGAAGCAATAGACCAGCGAGAGCGGCATCGCCGCATCCACGCTGCGGATGAGCGCCGCCAGCAGCAGCGCCTTGGAGTCGCAGTCGCCTCCCTCGAAGAGCGTGGCGATGGGGGTGCGGAGCCCGCAGCGCATCTTGCCGTCGCGGATCAGGTCGTCCCTGGCGCCCTTGACCGGCCGGTACGGGATGGCGTTCTGCACGAAGCTCGTGAGTGCCTCCACGCGCTGGCGCGGGCTCACGGGCGCACCCATGCCCCAGTACGCGCGGATGACCGCTCGAGCCGCGTCCTCGACCGCCGGCGCCGACCGGTCGAGCAGCCACTGGTGGTCGGGCATGATGCGCTCCGGCGTGCAGATGATCCCGTGCTCGGCGACCATCGCGGCGACCGCGGCCTCCACCGCCGCGCATCCGCCGTCCTCGACCGTGCAGCGGATCGGCTCCATTGCGCAGGCCGGGAACCCGAAGTGGGCTTCGAGCGCCTCGCCGTACGTGCGGTCGACCGCGACCCGCACGGAGTGGTCCGCTGCCCGGCAGTCGGGGCGCAGGTACTTGGTGCCTTCCTCGCGGCGCGTGATGCACCCGACGTCGTCGCTCCAGTCGGTGAACGGCACCAGGTGCCGCGAACCGCGGGGAGCCATGAAGGCGTGGTCGCCCTCGGCCCATGCGCGGAACTCGGCGTTCTCGGGGATCGCCAACGAACGCGCGAGCGCCTCGGGGTCCGGTGCGGAGCCCGGCACCGGCGCGGACGCGCCGGGCGAGAGCCCAACGGCGGGTGCGGGAGCGGCTGCCGCCGGGCGGGGAGCGGTCCGCGTCACCATCCCCTTGCGGGCGCGGGAGACGCGGGCGGGCGACCGAGCACCGCTGGGTGTCTCGCGCGGCGCGACCAGCTGCGGCGCGGAGCTTCGCGGCGCGCTCGAGGACTGCGCCGGCGCGGCCGGTGCGGGCAGGACAAGCGGCAGGGAGAGCATCGCGGCGCAGAGCGGTCGCATGGCGTGAGTCTAGGCCCGGTCGCAGCAGCCGCCGCCATCTAGAATCACCGGACTATGGCCCACCACGATCCCTTCAACGCCCGCGCCACGCTGAAGACCCCCGCCGGCGACCGCTCGTACTACCGCCTCGACGCCCTCAAGCACCTTGGCCCCGTCGAGCGGCTGCCGTATTCCATCCGCGTGCTTCTCGAGGCGTGCCTGCGCAACTGCGACGGCCGCATCGTGACCAAGGAGCACGTCGAGAAGATCTGCAAGTACGACGCCAAGAAGGTGGGCGAGGACGAGATCCCGTTCATGCCCGGCCGCGTCGTGCTCCAAGACTTCACCGGCGTCCCGTGCGTGGTCGACCTGGCCGCCATGCGCGACGCGATGAAGCGCCTCGGCGGTGACCCCGGGCGCGTCAACCCGCTGGTGCCGTGCGACCTCGTGATCGACCACAGCGTGCAGGTGGATGCCTTCGCCAACGGCATGGCGCTCACGATCAACGGCGAGCTGGAGTTTGAGCGCAACAAGGAGCGCTACGAGTTCCTCAAGTGGGGCCAGCAGGCGCTCTCGAACTTCCGCGTGGTCCCGCCGGCCACCGGCATCGTGCACCAAGTGAACCTGGAGTACCTCGCGAAGGTCGTGTGGGAGGAGGGCGGCGTCCTCTACCCCGACAGCCTGGTCGGCACCGACAGCCACACCACCATGATCAACGGCCTGGGCGTGGTGGGCTGGGGCGTGGGCGGCATCGAGGCCGAGGCCGTGATGCTGGGCCAGCCGATCTACATGCTGATCCCCGAGGTGATTGGCGTGCGCGTCACGGGCAGGCTGCCCGAGGGAACCACGGCCACCGACCTGGTGCTCACCATCACGCAGGTGCTCCGCAAGTTCGGCGTGGTCAACAAGTTCGTGGAGTTCTTCGGCCCGGGCCTCGCCGAGATGTCGTTGGCCAACCGTGCCACCATCGCGAACATGGCGCCGGAGTACGGCGCGACCATCGGGTTCTTCCCGGTCGACTCGCACACGCTCGACTACATGCGCCTCTCCGGCCGCAGCGAAGGCCTGATCAAGACGGTCGAGGACTACTGCAAGGCGAACATGCTGTGGCGCGACGACTCGGCCGACATCGCCTACACCGCGGTCGTCGATGTCGACCTGTCGACCATCGTGCCGAGCCTCGCCGGCCCAGCGCGACCGCAGGATCGCGTGCAGCTCACCGACATGAAGTCGGCGTGGCATAAGGAACTGCCCAAGTTCCTCGAGAAGGGCGCTTCGGGCGCCGCGAAGCCCGCGGCTGGCGGCACCGGCGGGACGGCCACGCTTGCGGCGCCCTCCACGGTCACCGTGCGCGACGAGGAAGGCCACGAGTACCAGCTCACCCACGGCGACGTGGTGATCGCCGCGATCACAAGCTGCACCAACACGAGCAACCCGAGCGTCATGATCGGGGCCGGCCTGGTGGCGAAGAAGGCGCATGAACGTGGCCTCACCCGCAAGCCGTGGGTCAAGACCAGCCTGGCCCCGGGGAGCAAGGTCGTCACGGACTACCTGGTGAAGGGCGGGCTGATGAAGCCGCTCGAGGCCATCGGCTTCTACACGGTCGGCTACGGGTGCACCACCTGCATCGGCAACAGCGGCCCGCTGCCCGACCACATCGGCAAGGCGATCAAGGAAGGTGACCTGG
>JBJOIF010000089.1:0-5295 GCA_046047335.1 Planctomycetota bacterium
CCAAGCAGGTCGATCGACAGCCCGGAGACCGACACGGCGCCGGTGGCGGTATCGATGGACACCGTGAAGCCTCCAGTCGGTACCGCTTGGTCGATCGCGATCTCGGGCCGGATCACCATCGAGTACGGGATGGCGTTGTTGCCGCTTCCTCCGAAGAGGCCGGGGATCGTCCGGGTGCCGCCGGGATTCGTGGCGGCGTCGTAATCACCGATCCACGTGCCCGACAGCGGAAGCTCAAGCCGCGTCGACTGGGTGATCCGGCTGGTCGGCGACACCACGCACGCGAAGCGATCGGCCGCGTCGACGGATGCCGACATGGCAAGCATGCACCCGGACGCCACCAGAATCGCGTCTCGACGGCGATCCGCAGGACGACTGGCTCGCTGAAGGACCGTGGCCATCGGGCCGACTCTAGCACGGGCGGACAGGATGTCCATTGCCATCACGGGTGACGGGCCAGCATCTCGTCGATTCGGGCCAGTCTGGCCCGGTGCCGCGGTTCCTCGGGTTCCAGGGCCACCAGCGCCCGCACGTGGAGCCGGGCCGTGGGCAGGTCGCCGGCCTCCACCGCCAGGGCCGCGGCGAACTCCCGCGTCGAGGGCGAGTAGGCATCGATCCGTGCCGCCTTGGTGGCGTGCACCAGGGCACGAGCGCGATCGCCGCGCGCGCGCTCGAGGCGAGCCAGCTCGAGTGCAAAGGCCGGGTCGTTCGACTCCCGCGCATCCAGGTATTCCAGATGCTCGATGGCCGACGCCGGATCATCGGACGCCAGGGCCATGCGCGCGAGTTCACGATGGGGCCACGGGTCCACCGGCCGCGCGGCGGCGTACTCGCGGAGCATCCGTGCGTTGTCCGCAGAGATCGGCGAGTCCGCCGTGATCCGTCGGCGCAAGAGCGCCTCCATGAGGTCCGGGTGTCCGGGGTGCCGCGCCAGAAACGCCTCGAGACGCGCGTCGTCGATCGACACCGGGCCATCGGCCGCGCCCGGCGTATCCGCCCGAACCTCCTCGGCGAGGATCGCCATCGACGGCTCGGCGAGCATGCCCCACGACCGCAGGTCGCGCTCGGCGTGGCCATCGAAGCGGCGCATGAACTCGTCACGGGAGATGCCCAGCACCTCCTCGAACGCCTCGCCCTCTACCGCACCATCGCGGTATCGCGCGAGCAGGCGGTGGATCGCCTCGCGGCCCCACTCCTTCTCGATGAACTCGGCCATCCATGCACCCTGCGCATACGCCTGAGCCCGGTCGTCGCGGCGCTTTGGCCGCACGAAGGCCAGATTGATCTCGTCAAGATCGAACAGCTCCCCGCGGTCGAACGCGCGCGCGAGCAGCTGCACCGTCTCAAAGGAGCGCGGCCGCTCCTCGAGCCGCGTCGCCAGCGCCTCCGTGAACCAGTGCGGAATGCGGTTTCTGGTCTGGTCGAGGGTCACCGTATGCACGTATTCGTGGCGCAGCACCCCCTCCCAGTCGTACTTGCCCAGGTGCAGCTGGGGCGCGCCATCCCGCGGCGCCTCAAGCGCAATCAGTGGTCCCGTGCTCGCGGCCATCGTGTGCACCGACGGCATTCCCGTCACCCGCACCGCGAAACTCTTGTGGTCGGGGTGCAGCTCGATCACCGTGCGATCGGCGGGAGCATGGCCAAGCCACGCGGTGACGCCATCGTGGACGCGGTCGAGCACCGATGGCATCCACGCCGCAAGTGACTCGTCGATTCCGGGCCGGCAGCGCACGACGAAGTGCGTGCCCTCGAACCGGCTCCACGCCGACAGCTCCTCGGCCAGCGTGCGACTGAACCTCGCGCGCTGGTCGTACGGGTCCAGCGCCGTCGCGCGGCGCAGCGCTTCCAGCGCAACGTCGTCTCGCCCCGACTGCATCTCCAGGAGCCCGAGCTCGGCGATGGGGGCGCTCCACCCCGGTGCACGGCGTGCGGCCTCGGCCAGAAGCGCAGACGCCTCCGGGTACTGACGCGCCAGCGCCAGGAACCGGCCGCACGTGTACGGGCCGAGCGGCGAGACGGGCATCAGCGCGTCCAGCGCAGTCAGGCGCTGCTTCATGGATCCTTCGTCGAATCGCAGCCCATCGGCCGCGGCGCGCAGCGCCAGTGCCATGCGCTGGCCGGGGAAGCGGGCAAGCAGCGGGTCGAGTGCGGCCGCGGCCTCGTCGGCCGCCCGCGCCTGGAGCGACGCCTCGGCCTCCAGCAGCGCGGCCAGCGGATGGTCCGGTTCCACGGCGCGCAGGTGGGCTGCCGCCGCCCGCGCCCCGTCGAGGTCGAAGGTCATCGTCGCGACGCGTCCGAGCAGGTAGATGGCCTCGGAGCACCGCACGTCGCGTGCAACGCATTCACGGAGCGCCGCCACCGCATCCGCGAAACGCTCCTTCTCGACGAGCAAGCGCCCCTCGAGAAGCCGCGGTCGCGGGTCCAGCTTGTCCGCATCGCGGATCCCCGCAAGAGCATCCAGCATCTCCTGCCAGTCGCGCGCCGGCCGACCATCGAGCCGCGCGAGCATCGCGGTGGCCTCGATCGCGTCCATCCGCGCGTCGCGCGTCGCGCCAGGAGTCTCGCCCGCGGCCTTCGCGCGGCGCGCGGCATCGATCGCATCACCGCCGCGCCCCATTGACTCGAGCGCCATGGCCCGGACCAGCAGGGCTCGCGTCGACGCCGCACCGTCCGCAGACTCGGCGGCGGCATCGAGCGCGCGCAACGCATCCTCGGGACGGCCAGCATGCACCCACGCCTCCGCCCGGAGTTCGACCGGCGCATCCGGGGCACGGAGGGCCGCGGAATCGAGCGCCCATCGCCCCAGCGCGGCCTGCGCACGCATGGCCGGGTCCAGCAGGTCACCGTCGTCGTAGGTGCCGTGGCGCAGTCGCAACGCCGCCCGCTCCCGGTCGCCGAGCGCCTCACTCTGCAGCGCCATCCGGACGGCGGGCGATGGCTCCAGACGCGCGGGCACCGCCTGCGCCGGCGACGACCGGGCGCACGTGGCGGCAACGAGGATGGCCGCCGCGCCACACCACCGCTGCAGGCCAGCCCGCACCCCGGCCATCCGTCGTGGCGCGGTCACGGCTTCGGCTCCGCGGGCGCCGGCGGAAGCGGGCGCTCGTCCACGCGCCACCCCTCCGTGGAGCCGGCGGCAAGGGCCAGGAGCGCGCGTTGGGCGTCGTCCAGCCCCGCGTTCATCGCCGGGTCGCGGAGGATCACGGTGGTCGTGCCTTGCGCGCGCCGCGCCTCCACGCCGCATGGAGCCAAAGAGCGCGCGTCGTACCAGACCGTGGCCGAACGCAGGTCGCGGTCCGCCATCCCGGGGCGCGGCTCAAGCACCACCCCGACGAGCGGCCGCTTGCCGTCATGCATCGCCACCAACGCCGGATGCGCGGGCGCCTTCGCCAGCACCACGCGGAACCGCGAGCGCACCTCATCGGCACGCTGGCCGATCGGAAGCGGCACCGGGCCCTCGCCGGGCTTCAGCGGGTCGTAGGCCTCGCCCGGCCGGGCCAGTTGCCTCCGCTGCAGCGTCCGCTCGCGGAAGTCGGCCTCGGTGAGCCAGCCGTCGGCGTAGAGGTAACGCACGGGGCGTTCGTCCATGCGGCCGGTGGGATCGACGTACTTCTCGAGGACCACCGCGAATCGGCGCGAAGCGGGCTCGCCGACCCGCTGCTCCAGCACCACTTGGCCCAGCCTGCGCTCGACGTCGCCGGTCAGGTCATCGACGGTCTCTACGGTCACGGGCGACCGGAAGTCGCGGAGCGTCGTGGCGCTGGACTCCAGCGCGGCGAGCAGCGCGTCGGCATCGGCGTACGAGGGGGCGTCGGCAGCGTCCTGCGCCGACGTGGGCGGCGCAGGTGCCGCGGGCGCCGTGGGTGGCGGGGGCGCCGCGGGTGGCGGGGGCGCCGCGGGTGCCCCCGGCTGGCCCACCGCGGCACAGCCAAGGATGGCCACGAACGCCGGCACAACCAGGATCGGGTGTCCGTTCGCGGTCAGTCGCTGCAGCATGTCCGAACGATACGCGTGGCCCCCGCGCTCAGCCGAGCGGAACGTGCTCCACGATGTCGAGGCCGAAACCGTGCAGCCCGGGCATGGGCTTGGGGTGGTTGGTGAGGAGCCTCAGCCGCGAGAGCCCCAAGTCACGGAGGATCTGCCCGCCCACCCCGAACAGCCGCGCGTCCATCGGCTGCGCTCCGCCACCGATCCCGTCGGCACGGGTGAGGTCCGGAGCGTTGACGTCGTCGCGGCCCGGCCTGCGGATCTGCGCCAACCGTCCCGCCAGGTCCTCGCCGGCGCCCTCGGTGCGCAGGTAGACGAGCGCACCGCGCCCGGCACGGGCGATCTCCCGAAGGGCAGCACGAACGGTGTCCTGACCGGAGGCCTCGGCGCCCGGCCAAGACACGCCGAACACGTCGCCAAGGATCTCGCGCCGGTGCATCCGCACAAGCGTGGGCCGGTCATCGGCCGAAACGCGCCCATCCGGGCCGGGCAGCCCCACCCCGCCCATGGTCAGCGCCACGTGGGGCAGCGCGTCGATCTCGCTCTCCCAGGCCAGCAGCGTGAACTCGCCCTCCGGGGTCCGCACGGGTGTGCCCACGGCAGGCGCCATGCGGCGGATCAGGCCCTCCTCCTCGAGGCGGTGCCGGATGATCTGCTCGACGCTGCACATGCGCAGCCCGTGCTCGGCGCACAGCACCTCCAGGTCGGGCACGCGGGCCATCTCGCCATCGGGCCGCACGATCTCGATGATCGCGGCCGCCGGACGCAACCCCGCCATCCGGCAGAGGTCCACGCTTCCCTCGGTCTGGCCAGTGCGAACCAGCACGCCCCCATCGCGCGCGCGCAGCGGATTGATGTGACCCGGCCGGACGAAGTCGTCGGCGCGGATTCCCGGCTCCACCAGCATCTGGATGGTCCGCGCCCGGTCACGCGCGCTGATCCCGGTGCCGACGCCGTGCCGCGGATGGCCGTCGATGCTGACGGTGAATGGCGTGCCTCGCACGCTCGTGTTCGAAGCGACCTGCGCGTGCAGGTCCAGCCGATCGCACGTGGCAGAGTCGAGCGCCACGCAGAGGTAGCCGCCGCCGACGCGGGTGAGGAAGTTCACCATCTCCGGCGTGACCGACTCCGCGGCCACCACGAAGTCTCCCTCGTTCTCGCGATCCTCGTCGTCGACGAGGACGATGACCTTGCCGGCACGGAGGTCTTGGAGGATCTCGGGGATCGGGCTGAGCGGCATGGGGCAGCAAGGTTAGGCGAAGCCGGCACCCCAATAGACTCCGGACGGCCATGAGCACCCCGTCCCCC
>JBJOIF010000090.1:0-3213 GCA_046047335.1 Planctomycetota bacterium
GCGATGGACGCCGCGCTCCTCGGGGCGCTCGGCGTGGCCCACTTCGAAGGTGCAGTGGTCGACGCCGCCGCGGACCAGGGTGCCCTTGAGGGCCTCGACGGACTGGTGGCGCAGGCGACGCAGGCGATCGACGAGATTCTGTCAGCGTCCGCAGCGGCCGAGGCCGCGGCGTCTGAAGCGATCGATGCGGCGGACGGTGCCGACTTCGGTGCCGCCGCCGTGGAGTCGCTCTTGGCGGTGTCGCAGGAACTCAACGAGCGGTTCGGCCTGTCCACCGCCGCGGTCGAGGCCGCCAGCGCGCTGGCCACGGCCGCCTCCGCGGGCGCCCTCGACTCGGCGGACCGTGCGGTGGCGGCGCAGACGCTCCTGGCCGAGCTGGCCTCGGTGGTCGAGGGCAACCGGACGGCCCAGGTGGCCGACGAGATCGTGGCCCTGCTCGATGGCAATGCCGCCGTGGCTGAGGGCGTGTCGGCGGACGCGGCTTTCGTTCGGGCGGACTACGTGACCGTGAATGAGTACGGCACGGCGACGTTCGCGGATCTGACCGATCGCATGCGCCTGCAGGTCGAGACGCTCGAGCAGGGCGCCTCCGGACTGATGAACGAGCTCGACGAGATGGTCACGGCAAGCGGCGCCTTCGTGGCGGCGCTCGACGGCGCGCAGGCCTCGGCCGGCATCGCGGAAGTCGCGCGCGACCGTGCGCAGGAGCGGCGCCAGCAGGCCGAACAGCACGAGACCGCCGCGCACCTTGGCCTGCAGTCGACCCAGCAGGCGCTGGGCGGCCTAGACCTGGCGGGGGCCTCCGGCTTCGCGATCGGTGCATTCGAGTCCGCCGGCTCGGCGCGCCTGGCCGCCGATGCCGCCACGGGATTCTGGCTCGAGGCCAAGGGTGCTGCCGAGGCGGCGGAGGGCTACGCGGCCGCGTCCGCGGCCATCGGCCCCGACGTCTTCAAGTACGGAAACAACGAGCAGGCGTTCAACAGCGCCGCCGCCGCCCGCAGCGCGGGCGTGGCCGGCGCGGACTTGGCGGCGCAGGAGTACCGGCAGCAGGCCGAGTTCTTCGATGACGTGGCCCAGGCCCTGTCGGGTCGCGCGGGCACCGCGGCGGCGGCGGAACTGGCCGATGGCTCGGGCGATGCCCGGGCGCTCGCGATCCAGGCCGCGCAGCAGCTCTCGGGATACGCCGCACAGGCTCAGCTGATGGCCACGCAGGCGTCCACCAACGCCGGTCGCCTCTTCGGCCGAAGCATGGTCAGCTACGTCAACCGCGCGCAGGCCGCGGCGGGGGTCGCGGAGAACCAGGCGCAGCTTGCCAATGCTGCGGCCAGCCGCGCCGAGGCGAGCGGTGCCCAGGCCATCCAGCTCGTGAACGACGCGCGGAACTGACGGCCGTAGGGGCGGTTGTCCGACCCGTACACTCGCGCCGTGCGCCGCACCAACAACCGAACGGTTCTCCTTGCCGGCCTGATTGCCACGGCCGTCGTCACGCTGGCGGGCATGGCGGGCGTCCTCGACCGGCCCGAGTGGTGGACGCAGGACATGCGCTACCGGCACGCGCGCCGCACGCCGGACCGGCTGGGCGACCAGGTCCGGCTCGTGGCGATCGACGACCGCGCCTTGGACACGATCGGCCGCTGGCCGTGGTCCCGTGACCTCGTGGCGGATGCCCTGCGCGAGGTGGCTCGCGCCGGGGCGCGCGGGCTGGCGATCGACGTGCTCTTCGGCGACGTGCAGTCCGCGGCCACCGACGGCGCCCTCGCCGAAGCGATCGGCGAGGTGCCCACGGTGCTGGCGGTGAACATGGACGAGGGGCGCCTGGATTCCAGCGCCTGGAGCGGAGCCGCCGGTGAACGTGCGCTTCGTGCGATGATCGACGCCGCGTGCACGGACGTCACCCGTCCCGCGGAGGCCATCGCCGATGCCGCGGGCCTCGAGGGTGAGCGTCGCGAGCGTTTCCTGGAACGCCCGAAGGTGTTCAAGTCGTACGCGGCGTGGGATCGCTTGGTGCAACAGCGCCGGGACGGTGCGCCGGCCACCGACCTCGCCTCGTTCGTGCGATCGATGACCGGGGGCGACTCCACGCTCGACCGCTTCGCGGAGCGAGGGCTGCTCGAGGAGGCATTCGAGCGTGACCGAAGCTTCGGGCTGCTGTCGCGCTTCATGGGCACCGGCTTCGGGCCCGGCGCGCCGCTGGACGCGCCGCCGATCGCGGTGCTGTCCGAACGGGCAGCCGGCGTCGGGTTCGTCAACTCCAAGCCCGATGCCGACGACCAGTACCGCCGGGTGCGTCCGTTCTGGCCCACGCCGTACGGCAATCTCCCGCAGTTTGGGCTGGCCGCCGGGCTGCTCCAGCTCGGCATCGCGCCGGCGGACGTCACCGTGGCGGATGGCGCGCTTCGGTTTCCCGACGGACGCCGGCTGCCGCTCGACGACGGGATGATCTTCGTCGACTGGCCGACGGACATCTTCGACACCACGCTCCGCGATGGGGGCCGCAGCGGCGCGACCGGGGCGCTGCCGGTGGGCGTGCTCATCGACCTCGCCGAGCAACGGCGGGTGCTTCGGTCCATCGAGGACCGGTACGCGGCGCTCGGTGCCGATCTTGCTGCACGCCAGGCCGACCTCGATGCTGCCGAGATGGCCGCGGTGCCAGTCTCGGACGCCACTCGTGCCAAGGTGCGCGAGCAAGGCGAGTTCGTCGCCGGTGACCTCGACGTCCGCGGCACCGAGGACGTGGCCGACCTGCCGCCCGAGGAGCAGGCGCTCGTGGGGGCCTATCGGGAGTGGTGGCGGCTCGACAAGGAGCTCGTGGCCGGCCGGGCGGTGGTGGCCGAGGCCGAGGCGCGCGTCCGTGGGGAGCTCGAGGGCCGGATGGTGTTCTTCGGATGGATCGCCACCGGCGTCATGGCGGACATGATCAACACCGTGTACGGGGCACGCACGCCGGGCGTGTACTTCCATGCGGCCGTCGCCGACATGGTGATCTCCAACGAGCACGTCTGGTTCTGGCCCGACTGGACCGGTTGGGTCGCGGCGCTCTTGGTTGGGTCGGCGTGCGCGGCGATCGCATGGCGGACGGGCGCCGGCGCCAGCACCGCGGTCACGGTGGCCATCGTGCTGGCCTGGGCCGGGATCGGCGGCGCCTGGGCGTTCGCGACGCTCGACACGGTCATCCCGGTGGCCGTGCCGGTGATCGCGGCGCTTGCGTCGCAG
>JBJOIF010000091.1:0-7165 GCA_046047335.1 Planctomycetota bacterium
CGCTGCCGAGCGTGGCGCCCACCGACTGGGCATTGAAGAGCCGCACCTGGTTCCACACCTGCGCGCCCTGGAAGGATTCGTCCCACTTGGCGGCGTCCTGTTCCTCGTGGAACTGCGGGCAGGCCTCGAGGCAGCAGCCGCAGGTCATGCAGGTGCTCATCACGTAGCGCTGCTCCGCGTTGGCGGCGTTCTCGAGCGGGCCGCGGCCGAGGGACCATGTGCCGTCGATCGGCACCCATGCCTTGACCCGCTCGAGGTTGCGGAACATGCGCTCGCGATCGACGGCCAGGTCGCGGACCACCGGGAACTTGGACATCGGCTCCAGGGTGATGGTGCCGTCCGCCTGAACGATGTTGCCGATCAGCGCGGAGCACCCCTGGCGGACGCGGCCGTTGATGACCATGGTGCAGGAGCCGCACACTTCCTCGAGGCACCCGGACTCCCACGCCACGGGGGTCGTGGCCGCCCCCGAGGTGGTGGTTGGGTGCGCGGCGATCCACTGCAGGACGCTGATCACGTTGGCGCCCTCGCCGTACGGGACCTTGAACTCCTCCCACCGCGGGGCGGACTGCGGGGTGTCCTGGCGCTTGATGCGGACGAGGACGGTCTTCTCGGCGTTCTGGGCGTTCGGGGCAACCATGGGGAGCGGTCCTTGCGGGTTTCCGGCCGATCCGAGGGGATCCGGCCAAGATTGGGAATGAAATGATAGGCCCCGCCCGATACTGGTGGGGCGATGATCCCTGCGGTCCTACGGCTGATGCGACCCGGAGACTGGGCGAAGAACGCCTTCGTGCTGGTGCCATTGGTGTTCTGGCTCGCCGGGGACGGCCGTGGGGACGCTGGCGCCGCCGAGCAGGTCCTGCGGGGCCTCCTTACCGCCGTGGCATTCTCGATGGCCGGCAGCGGCTTCTATTGCCTCAACGATGTCCTCGACGCCCATGAGGACCGGATGCATCCGGTCAAGCGGCATCGCCCGGTGGCCTCCGGGGCGGTGTCCCCCCGGACGGCGGTGGCCGTGGGCGTGGCGCTGATCGTCACGGGCCTGGCGATCGCGGCGTGGGTGCGGCTGGCGGTGCTGGTGGCGCTGGGCGTCTACGTGGTGCTGCAGGTCCTCTACAACGCCCGGTTGAAGCGGGTGCGCATGGTGGACGTGGCCACGGTGGCGTCCGGCTTCGTCCTTCGGGCGATCACCGGGGCGCTCGCCATCGGCATCGCCGTCTCGACCTGGCTGGTCGCGGTGGTGTTCGCACTGACGCTGTTCCTCGGGTTCGTGAAGCGGCTGGGCGACCTCCGGGCCGCGCAGATGGCCCGGGCGGCAGGCGAGGCAACCGACTGGAAGCCGCGCGCCGGGTACGACAGCGCCGAGGACCTGAACTGGCTGCTCGCGGTCACCGGTGCGCTCACGATGATGACCTACCTCTCGTACGCCCTCAGCGACCACGCGCGCGGGATCTTCGGCGTGCGCGCCACTGGGTTCGCGCTGCTGGCGCCGCTGGTGCTGGTGGTGATCCACCGCCTGTACTCACGGGCCAACTCGGGCAAGGCAGACAGCCCGGTGGCCGCCGTACTCGCCGATGGCGCGGCGCGCACCGCGACGGTGCTCTTCGGTGCGGGCGTGCTGGCGGTCCTGTTCTGGCCACCCGCCGAGCGCGCGATCGGGGCCGTGTTCCAGTAGCGTGAGGCCGAATGGAGCGGCGCGCGGCGAATCGTGACCGAGGCTGGGTGCTCGCGCCCATCGCGCTGGCGATCCTGTTCGCGGTGTTGGTGCTCCCCGTCGCGCTGCATGGCGCCGATCGCACCAGCGAGGCGGCCGACGAGGCGGCGGCCCACTGGCCGACCATCCAGCGATTCGCCGCGGAGCTCCCGGCGCCCGTGCTGGCCGACTATCCGTCGGCCACGGGGCCCGGCTGGCACCTCGCGCTGGCGGTGCCGGCACGCATGGGGATGGGCCTGCATGGGTTGCGCGTGGTGGCCTCGTGCGCCGGGCTGGCGCTGGTGCTGCTGTGCTGGCGTGGTGCGGCCCGCAGCGTGGGGCCGTGGCTTGGCGCAGCGCTTGCGCTGCCCGTCCTGCTCTCGACGTACGTGCTCAGCGGATCGGCATGGATCACCACCGACGTCGTCTCCGTGCTCCTGGGAGCGGCGATCGTGGCGGTGGCGGCGTGGTGGCCACCGCGCGGGGCAACGTTTCCGGTACTGGCGGCGCTCTTCGCCGGGGCGCTCTCGATCCGGCAGACCAACGTCTACTTGGCGGCCCCGGTTCTGGCCATCGGCATCCTCGCCTCGCCGCTTGGTCGGCGAGCATCGGACGCCGAGCAGTGGGCGGGCGACGAGCCGCGATCGTGGGCGCGCCTGGTGGCGGCGATCGCCGCGCTGGTGCCCGGACTGTTCATTCTCGGCGGGCTGGTCTGGACGTGGGGTGGGCTGACGCCGCCATGGTTCCGTGAATACCACGATGCAGGCCTAAGTCCCGTTGCGCCGGCCTACGGACTGTGCCTGGTGGCGGGGTGGGGCGCCCTTCTCCTGGCCCCGATGGCGATGGAGGTGCTGCGAACCATCCAGCGGCACCCGGTGGCGATGCTCGGACTGATGACCCTGGCGGGGTTGGCGGCAGGGATTCCCGAGAGCGCGTGGTCGCGCGAGGCGGGCCGCTGGGGCGGGGCCGCATGGACCGTGATCCAGCGGGTGCCAAGCGTCCATGATCGGTCACCCGCCGTGGTCGTGGGAGCGGCGATCGGTGCCCTCGTGCTTGGCGTGCTGTGGGTGCGTGCGGCCGAGGTCCGTCGCGGTCGCATGGCGACCGTGATCGTCGTGTCCCTGCTCGCGATGTTCGCCGTGCAGGCGGGCAACTCGCAGGTGTGGCAGCGATACTTCGACCCGCTGCTGCTGGTGGCGCTCGCGTGGCTGTCGGCGCTCGGCGTGGACCGAACCCGGCCGCATTCGGCCGGGCGCTTGGCGGTCGGGGCAATGCTGCTGGCCGGCGCCCAGGCCGCGCTCAGCGCGATCAGTTACTGGCTGCCCGCGGCCACGGCCTGGGGCTTCGCCGCACCGTCCTTCTTGCCGTAGGTGCGCGCGCGCGGCGCGACCAACGGGGCCTCCACCGTCTCCCAGCCCAGGCGGCATCGCTGCGAGGCGGGGTCGAAGGTGGCCATCGAGGTCTTCATGAACTCGGCGTCGTTGCGCTCTGGGAAGTCGGCGCGATAGTGGCTGCCCCGGCTCTCGCGCCGGGCCTCGCCCGCCACCAGCATGGCATCGGCCAGGATCAGCATGTCGCCCAGGGCGCGCGCGTAGGCCAGGTTCTGGTTGGTCCACGTGCCGGTGTCGCTGAGGCGGATGCGCGCGTAGCGCTCGCGCAGCGCGTCGAGGCGCTGGCGTGCCGCCGCCAGTCGGTCGGCGGTCTTGACCACGGTGCTCGCCTCGGTCATCTCCTCGCCGAGCTCGTGACCGATGGCGTACGGGTTCTCGGTGCCGTTGGCCTCCATCAGGCGGCGGGCGATCGCCTCCTCGGCGTGCACCGCATCGTCGAAGAGCTTGCCCTCGGCCTCGGGTTCCGCGGCCTTCCCGCGCACGTAGTTGACGATCGAGAAGCCCCCGAACAGGCCATCGAACGTGCAGGAGAGCAGGGCGTTGGCGCCGAGGCGGTTGGCGCCGTGGTACTGGTAGTTGCACTCGCCGAGCGCGTACAGACCCTCGACGTTGGTCATGAGGTTGCGCACCGCGCCCTGCACCAGGCCCTTGCCATCCGACTTCGCCTCGTACTGGACGTACATGCCGCCCATCGAGTAATGGACGCCTGGGAAGATGCGCATCGGGACCTCGGCGGGATCCTCGCCGACGAACTTCCGGTAGATCTCGATGATGCCGCCGAGCTTGCGCTCGAGGTACTCGCGCTCGAGGTGGGACAGGTCCAGGTAGACCTGGCGCTTGCCGCCGACCCCCAGGCCATCGTCGACGCAGATGCTGAAGATCTCGCGGGTGGCGATGTCGCGTGGCACGAGGTTGCCGTAGCTCGGATACCGCTCCTCGAGGAAGTAGTACCGCTCCGCATCGGGGATCTGGCGCGGATCGCGGGTATCGCCCTTCCGGCGGGGCACCCAGACGCGGCCGCCTTCTCCGCGGGCGCTTTCGCTCATGAGCCGCAGCTTGTCCGCGCCCGGGATGGCCGTGGGGTGCACTTGGACGAACTCGCTGTTGGCGAAGGCCACGCCGTGGCGGTAGCAGCGGCCGGTGGCCGCGCCGTTGCACATCACGGAGTTCGTGCTCTTGCCGAACACCAGACCAAGCCCGCCGTTGGCCATCGCCACCGCGTCGGCGCGGAACGCGCGCACCTGCATGGTCCTCTGGTCCTGAGCCACGATGCCGCGGCAGCGACCCGATGCATCCACGATCGGGCGCAGGAACTCCCAGTGGATCCACTGGGTGATCTTGCCCTCGGCCGTGGCGCGACGGGCCTGCTCGTCGAGCGAGTACAGGAGCTGCTGCCCGGTGGTCGCACCCGCAAAGTGCGTGCGCTTGTAGAGCGATCCTCCGAAGAGGCGCAGGTCATGCCGTCCCTCGGACGTGCGATTGAACGGCACCCCCATCCGGTCGAAGAGGTCGATCACGCGCGGCGCCCAGTGCGCCATCTCGTAGACCGGTGGCTGCTGGGCCAGGAAGTCCCCGCCGTAGACGGTCTCCTGGAAGTGCTCCCACTCGCTGAATCCCTGCTGCCGGGCCACGTCGTTGCAGGCGTTGATGCCGCCCTGGGCGCACACCGAGTGGCTGCGCTTCACGGGCACCACGCTGAAGAGGTCGACGTGGAGGCCGAGTTCGGCGCACTTGACGGCGCCGGCGAGGCCGGCCAATCCGCCGCCGACGATGATCACGCGCTGGGTCTTGGTGGACATGGTGGGAGTCTCGTTCGTGGTGGTCGGGGGAGGGTTCAGTCGCCGATCTCGCTCGCGGGCGGAGGCTGCGGCGCCTCGAGGCTGGCGGGAGCGACGTCCGTCCGGCGCGCCTCCACCTCCTTGGCGGTGGCGATGTCGAGCGTCGTGAAACCATAGACCGCAAGCACGGCGGCGGTGGCGAGCAGGATGCCCACGGAGGCGCAGACCTGGCCCCAGCGGCGCATGGCGGGCACGCTGACGGTCAGGCCCCACGTAATGCCGGCGGTCCAGAGTCCATTGGCAAAGTGGAACACGATCGCCAGCACCGACACCAAGTAGATGATCGCCATGGCGGCGCCCATCGATCCCTTCTGGAAGTGCTCGGCGGTCGTGGACGCCGCATGGTGCGGGTCGAACGTTGGGAAGGCGCCGCCGTAGGTCCAGCCCCACCGGAGGCTGGAGATGTGCAGGAAGATGAAGGCGAACGCCACGTAGCCGGTGATCCGCTGCCAGAGGTATCGCCAGTTGTCCTGGTACCCGTAGTGCTGCACGTTCACCTTGGCCTGCATGGCGAAGTACACGCCGAACACGGCGTGGAAGGCCAGCGGCAGCCAGATCCCGAACAGCTCGATGAGGAAGAGGAACGGCACCGAGTGGATGAAGTTGACCTCTTCCTGGAACATCTCGATGCCACGCACGACCGGCGGCTCGGTGGCCGTCGGGCTGGTCCAGCGGCCCCACATGATCGAGCTGTTGGTGAAGAGGTGCGGGAACAGGAACAGCCCGACCGGGACGATGCCCGACAGGGAGTGCAGCCGGCGCACCAGGAAGTAGTGCTTGGAGAGCGGGGAGGCGGGGGCGTTCACGGGTGTCTCCGGGTCGTCAGGGGATGATCAGCTTGCTGGCGGCGCCCGCGGCGGGCGGCGCGGGGGCGGCCGCGCCGGGGGCGGGGGCCGCGGACATCCGCACCGACTGAGGATCCTTGGCCATCTGCTCGGCCACCATCCGCGTGATGGCGCCGAAGCGCAGGCGCAGCTCGCGAAGCACCTCGTCAAGCTCGCCGGATTCCTCCGGGGTGAGGTTGCCCTTGGTCTTGTCGGCCAGCACCTGCAGCAGGTCCATGGCGAACTTCGAACCTTCGAGGTCGATCACGACGCGGCCCTGCTGGTCGCCCATCGTGCCGAGGCCCATGACGGCCTGGGACGCCAGCAGGCCCACCAGGCTGCGGAACTCCGCCGGGGGGAGTTGGTCGGCGCCCGCGTCCCCGGCCTTGGAGCGCATGGCGGCCTCCTGGTCGGCCAGCTTCGCGCGCTCGGCCTCGGCCTGCGCCTTCCAGTCGCTGTCGACGTGCAGGCCGTGCGGGGAGGGATCGTTCGGGCCTGGGGCGGTGGTGTCGCTCATGGGTCTCCTGGAGGGGATCCCGAAGTATAGGACGGTCGCGGGCGTACACTCGCGCGTGCATGGATGCCCGGCGATTCTTCGAACTTCCGCGCCCCCTGCGGCGCCTGGTCGCCACCGGCGCGACCGTGGTCGCGGCGGCGTGCCTGCTGCCCGGGTGCATCGCCGATGCCGAGGATCGCCGTCAGGTGAGGGACGTGGGGATCGCCGACTTCTCCCGGCCCGAGGCGGGCCGCGGCGTGGAGGTGGTGGCCACCCCCATGGAGGCGGTCTCTCCGCCGTCGACGCGGGAGGTGATCGAGGAAGTCCAGTTGGCCGACGGCACCACGCTGGTTCGCGAAGCCCTCGAGGTGACCGCCGTGAACCCCGCCACCGAAGAGGTGCAGACCGACGTGATCGACCGCGGCTTCACGCCCGCGCTGCGCGTCGGACAGCGCTGGCCGGTGGAGAGCCTGGTGGGGCAGATCAACGGCCGGCCGATCTTCGCCGAGGAGGTGCTGCGCGGCATCGAGGCGCAGGTGATGCTGGCCGCGCAGGACCCAAACCCCGACAACGCCCGTGCGCAGGTCGACATGCTCGTGCGTCGCGCCTTCCGCCAGCAGGTGGAGTCGGAGTTGATCCTGGCGGAGGCCGAGAGCCGGCTCTCGCCCGAGATGAAGCAGGGGCTCCTGGGCTGGCTCCGCGACCTTCAGGAGACCACGATCGCGCAGCGCGGCGGCAACCGCGCGGCCGCCGAGGACGCGCTCCGCGAGGAGATGCGCATGAGCGTCGAGGAGTTTGTCCAGTACCGCAAGGACGTGGAACTGACCCGCGACATCATCCGTCGACGCGTGGAGCCGCGCGTGGTGGTCAGCTGGCGCGACGTCGAGCGCCTCTACTCGCAGCGGCGCGAGGCATACGCCCCG
>JBJOIF010000092.1:0-10027 GCA_046047335.1 Planctomycetota bacterium
GAGGTCTTGATCTCGATGTCGAAGCTCTTGTCCGCGTAGACGGTGACGACGCAGCCGACCATGCGCCCGTTGAGGGCCTTGGTCATGTCGTTGAACTTCGTGATGAACTGGCCCGGATTGACGCCGTTGGCGCCGAGCACGGGACCGAGCGGCGGGGCCGGGGTGGCCTTGCCGCCCGGGGCCATCAACTTGAATTGCTTGGTGACCTTCTTGGCCATGGTTCCTACCTCCGACAGTCATGGCCCTCCTTCGGGCGTCGCCGACTTTCCAAGAGTTCGGCGCATGACCGTCGTACGAACGGTGCGGGTTGAAGAGGGAAGAGGATACCCGAAGCGGCCAACGCTTCAAGGGGTCAACTCAGGATGCCGAGACGGGAATATGCGCGGTTATGGACCGCCTGCGGAGGGGATCAGCCGGTCCACGCGCCGATCAGGAGCCCGAGGTCGGCGCCATTCACGATTCCGTCGTCGTTGAAGTCCGCCGGCACGCCGCCGAGCCCCCAGGCGCCGAGCAGCAGCCCGAGGTCGGCGCCGTTGACGGCCCCATCGCGATCGAGGTCGTACCGGTTCACGACCCCGCCACGGGTCAGTCGTGCGGCTTCGATGGGCGCGCGCGGGATGCCGGGTCCCTCGAGCCGGGCGATGCAGCCGGCGCCGCCGCCGGCCTCGAAGAACTCGATGCGGAGGGCGTGCTTGCCCGGGGCGAGCGCGATGGTTCCGGAGCGATCGACCATTCCGTGCAGGCCGTCGTTGTCGATGAGCACGGTGTCGCCGATGAAGAGCCGCGAACCGTCGTCGCTCTCCACGGAGAAGGTGTAGGTGCCGGGCTCGTCGACGCGCACCCAGCCCGTCCACACCGCGCCGACGTTGTCGGCCCGGCCGCTGGTGGCGAAGTTGCCGTTGGTGGAGGCGAAGTTCACCGCGGAGGTGCTTGCGGTCAGGTACGGCGCAAGCGCGGAGAAGTCCGGCAGCACCTGCGGTGCGCTAAGCGCGTAGTAGGAGACGCCGAGGCCCGCCGTGTCGCCGAGCGGATTCTCGGGGACCCGTAGGGGCAGTACGACGATGGTCGCCGTGGCTTCCACCGACAGCGCGCCCGATGCCTCGCGCACGCGGTAGGTGAACGTGTCGGTACCGGAGAGTCCGGCGGGCGGCGCGTAGCCCACCATGTCGCGGCCGCCGGGGCCGGATCCCGCCAGGCGGACCAGCGCGACGCCTCGGGCGCTCGTTGGCGGCAGCGACTCCAGGGTGATGCTTTCGCAGTTGGCCGTGACGTCGTTGGCGAGGACGTCGAGGGTCGACGATGCGCCGCCCAGCACGGTGAGCGATTCGCTCACCGAGACGGCGCCGGTGGCGCCAGCGGTCAGGTCGCAACCGTTGTTCGCCAGGTGGTCCTTCATCGAGGCCACGTTGAGCGGATGGAAGTTGAGCTGGACGTTCGCGAGGCCGCCTGAACAGAGGTGGCAGTAGCTCATGACCGTGCCCTGCGGCGTGCACGCCTGCTCGACCTGGCACGCGCCGAAGTACCCGCTTGGGGCGCACGAGTCCGCCGGCTCCGGGCAGTAGTTGTGGGTGTGCGGCGCGCCAAAGTTGTGGCCGATCTCGTGCGCGGTCACCATGATGTCCCAGTTGCGCACGTCGTTGTCAATCAGCGGGTACGGGAACGCTCCATCGAGGTTGGCCGACACCGAGTACCCGAACGAGCCGTTGCACACCACGCTCAGCCATGCGATGCCGCCACCGAGGCCGCGGCCGCTCAGCATCGCCGCCAGGTCGCGCTGCACGCCGCCCATCTCGGCATTCCAGTGATCGCGGAACTGGTAGAGCTGGTCGGCGGTACCGGGCGCTTCCCACGGATCGTCGGTCTCCCAGAGACGCAGGTACGACACGTGCGGCAGCGCCTGGATCCCGGCCTGGTAGATCTGCTGCACGCCGGCGAACAGCGTGCCCACGTAGGCGGCGGTGGCGGCGTCGACATCCGGCGCACCGATGAACTTGTTGCGCAGCTCGACGTCGGTGTCGACGGCGATGCGCACCTGCCGGCACGGTTCCACGCCAGCCACGCCGCCCTCGGGCTGCGGGACGCCCGGCCCATCGGCCGTGCTGCACACCCACTGCTCCCAGTCGATGGTGCCCTCGGGCAGGTCGCCGATCACGAAGCTGGCCACGGGACCCGTGCGCCCGGCGCGCGGGCTGGAGAGGATCGCGGTGCCCCAGTCGCCACGCGCCCACCCGAGCGTTCCCGCAGGGCCATGCGCGATCGCCGCCGCGCTGCCCGGTTCGCCGTCGATGGTCCCCACCCAATATTGGGCGTCGGGGCGGGGCAGTTCACGCTCGGTGACCTTGCCCTTCGGTCCGCGCGAGGCCACGACGATGCGGGCGTCCTCGGTGAAGGGATCGATCCGGCGCAGCACCATCGTCACCAGGCGATCCGGCCCGATCGGGACGCCCTCCATGCGGATGAACCCACCCACCGGCTCGGCCGTGCCGAGCGCCTGCCATGCGGTCGCGTCTGGCTCGACGGCGGCCACCGACCCGATCAGGGCATGGGGCACCGAACCCGCGGCGGCGGCGCGGAACGGAGCGGGGACGGCGCGCTCGACGTATTGGGCGGTCGCGGAGGCGGACAGCGCCATCGCCAGAACGGCGACTAGGGTGTTCTGCATGACGTCACTGTAGCCCGTTCTCGGGCCTCGGGAAACCAATGCCGGCGCCGTTGGTGGCGTTCCGGGGCCGCATGTGGGCGTTAGCGGACGGCCAGCGCGGTCATCATCCGGATCCCGGTCCCCAGCGCATCGTCGTTGAAGTCGAAGTCCGGGGCGTGGAGCGCCGGGTGGCGCTCGCCCGCGCGAGCCAACCCGAGGGCCCAGTAGCAGGATGGCACCTTCTGCCCGAGGAACGCGAAGTCCTCGCCTCCCATGACCGGGAACGGCGCCGGCACCACGCGATCCGCCCCCAGCTCGTGGCGCGCCAGTTGCAGGAATCGCTCCACCGCACCGGCGTGATTGACCGTCACCGGGTATCCGCGCTGCAGATCGGCCTCGGCCCGGCAGCCGTGGGCGCGCGCGATGCCTTCGGCCACCTCGGCGACGCGGCGCTCCACCATGCACCGGGTGGACTCGCTCAACGACCGAAGCGTGCCGCGCAGCACCGCGCGGTCGGGAATGACGTTGAACGCCGAGCCTGCCTCGATCACGGTGACGCTGACCACGGCGGCGTCGAGCGGGTCGACGTTGCGGGAGACGATCGTCTGCAACGCCGCGACCATCGCGGCGGCGCACGTGACGGGGTCGGCGGACCGATGCGGCCAGGCGGCGTGCGCACCCTCGCCGAGGATGCGGATCTCGAAGCGGTCGCTCGCGGCCATCACGGGACCGGCCACCGAGGCCACGGTCCCCACCGCGAGGTCCGGCCAGCCGTGGAGCGCATGCGCCTCGGTGACGGGCGGTCCCACGCGTGACCCATCGAGCGCTCCGTCCTCGACCATGCGCTTCCCGCCTCCACCGCCTTCCTCTGCCGGCTGGAAGACCAGCGTGACCGGGCGAGTGAGCCGCCCCTCGGCGGACAGTGCCGCCAGCACCCGCGCGGTGCCGAGGAGGATCGCCACGTGGCCATCGTGCCCGCACGCATGCATCCGGCCCGGCGTGCGCGAGGCGTGCGCGACCGTGCTTCGTTCGTGGATCGGCAGGGCGTCCATGTCGGCGCGGAGCGCGATGCACCCGGCGTCTGCGGCCGCGTGTGGCGCGGGGAAGTGCGCGAGCACCCCCGTTCCTCCGGCAAGGCCGCCGACGTGGCGCACACCCATCGCCGAGAGCTCTCGGAGGATCACGCCGCTCGTGCGAACCTCCTCGTAGCCGATTTCCGGGTGCATGTGGAGGTCGCGACGGATGGCGACCATGGCCGGCACCTCGCGCTCGGCCAGGGCGCGCAGTTCATCCTTCGACGGTGCGTTGGCGGCGTGGCCCATGGGGTGAGGCTACTTGCGCAGGGGCGGCAATCCGCAGCCCTCGCGGCCAGCATTGAGCTTGGCAAACGCGCCCTTGTCGTGGTTGATGAGCCGGCTGAGCTGGCTCATGGTGATGCCGAGGAGGGCGGCCGCCCCGGCCACGTCGTAGCGGCGGGCCACCACGAGGTCCAGCGCCTCCGCGAGCAGGCCGGGGTAGTCGTCGTGGTCCGGGTTCACGGGCAGCTTGTTGCCTTGGCGGCGGCGAACCCACAGGTCGCTGCAGTGGTGGACGTCTCGGGAGGTGGCGGTGCGCACGTGCGAGGCCAGCTTCCGGCGGAGCCGCCGGATGGCCATGCGGCGGTTCTCGACCTGGCTGCGGCGTTCGGTCGCCTGGGCCTCGACGCCCGACGGCAGATGCACCACGAAGACCGCCGTGTCGACGCGGTTGCGGTGCTGTCCGCCCGGCCCGCCCACGCGACCGCTGGTGAACTCACACTGCCGGAGCAGGTCCGCCTCCTCGAGCGTTGCGGGATGGGGCGGGTCGACCATGCGGAACTTCGGGTCGACGAACGGCGGTCGGTAGGCCACGGGGCCATCGTAGGGGGTGGAGGGACACGTGGTTCCCGGCCGGGGATGGGCAGTGCGGCGGGCAGTCGCTATACTGTTCCGTCCCGCGGATGTGGCGAAATTGGCAGACGCGCTAGATTCAGGTTCTAGTGGGGTAACACCCGTGGAGGTTCAAGTCCTCTCATCCGCACTGGCGACTCCCGTCGCGGGCCCTCACTGGGCCCGTGATCGTTTTTGGGCCCGTGATCGTTTCTGGGCCCGTGATCGTTTCTGGGCCCGTGATCGTTTTTGCCCCTGATCGTTTTTGGGGGCGCGGCTCAAATGCCGCAGGCGGGGCGGACCTACCTTGATGGGCGATGCGCGCGTACCTCGACTGCAACGCCACCACGCCGCCGACCCCGGCGGTGGTCGACGCGGTGACCGCCGCGCTCCGCGACGGCTGGGGAAACCCCTCGAGCGTGCACCGGGCCGGGATCGACGCACGCCATGCCGTGGAACTGGCGCGCGAGTCCGTCGCCCAGCTGCTGGGCGCGGAGCCGCGGGAAGTGACCTTCACGAGCGGCGGCACGGAATCCGCGTCGCTGGCGATCGCCGGCACGCTTGATCGGCTCACGACTCGCCGGACCGTGGTCACCATGCGCACCGAGCACAGCGCGGTCCGTGAGGCCTGCGAGGAACTGGAGCGCAGGGGCCGGATCCGCGTCGAGTGGGTGCCGCCTGCCGGCGACGGGACCATCGACCTCCAGGCGCTGGATGCCGTGCTGGCGGCGCGCGCCGACGACGTGGCACTGGTGAGCGTGATGTGGGCCAACAACGAGACCGGCACGGTGCAGCCGGTCGCCGCGGTCGGGGAGCGCTGCCGCGCGCGCGGCATCCGTTTTCATTGCGATGCCACGCAGTGGGTGGGCCGCATGCCGTGCGAGTTGCGGTCGATGCCGATCGACCTGGCCACGTGCTCCGCGCACAAGTTCCACGGACCGAAGGGAGTGGGTGCGCTGTGGGTGCGGCCCGGGGTCCATCTGGCCGCGCAGGTCCTCGGGGGGCCGCAGGAGCGCGATCGACGTGCCGGCACCGAGAACGTGCCCGGGATCGTGGGCATGGGCGTGGCGGCCGCCGAGGCGCGCGAGTGGCTCGCCGATCCGAGGGCCGTGGAGGCCGGCCGGGCGCGGCGCGATCGCCTGCAGGACGCCGTGTGCTCGGCGACGCCGGGTGCCACGGTGAATGGGGGCGGGGCGGAGCGGTTGTGGAACACCACGAACATCGGCTTCCCCGGCCTCGAGGCCGAGGCGATCCTGCTGCTGTTGTCCGAACGGGGTGTGGCGGCGAGCGCGGGGGCCGCGTGCTCGAGCGGTTCGCTCGATCCGTCGCCCGTGCTCCTGGCGATGGGGGTGCCAGCAGCCATCGCGCACGGCAGCGTTCGCTTCAGCGTGTCGCGGCTGACGCGCGACGACGAGTTGGACTGGGCGATCGAGGCCATCCCGGCGTGCATCGCGCGCCTGCGCCGGTCGGCGTGAGTGTCCGGGCTAGCATCCTCGCATGGCTCTTGCATCCAGACGATCGGTGCGGTGGCGTATGGCGGCGGCGGCGTTCGTGGCAATGGTGTGCCTCGGCGGGGTCCGCGAGGCGCGCGCGCAGGGCGCGATCGGCATCGCCACCTCGATCACGGTCCAGCAGTTCATGCAGGACCTCGCCAACTACGGCACGTGGCACGCCAGCAGCGAGTGGGGATGGGTGTGGCAGCCGCGCGCGGTGCTTCCCGGGTGGCGACCCTACGCGCAAGGCGAGTGGCAGGTGGCGGAGGGGTTCGGCCTGTACTGGCACAGCTACGAGGCGTTCGGCTGGGCCGTCTACCACTACGGCCGCTGGGCGTGGTGGGACCGCACCGGCTGGGTGTGGATCCCCGACAAGACGTGGGGCCCCGGCTACGTCAACTGGGCGTACGGCGATGGGTACGTGGCATGGACGCCGATGGCGCCCACCGCACCGGGCCCGCAGGGGATCCGCAACGGCGAGTGCCAGAACCCGGCGTGGCAGTGGATGGTGGTGCCTCAGGCGGCCCTGCTGACCTCCAACGTCTGGCAGTGGGCGATTCCGTCGGCGCGAAACGCGAACATCCTGCCGCACCTCAAGCAGAGCACGGTCTTCTCCGGCGTCAGCGATTACAGCATCCCGAAGGACATGCTGCTGGCGATCGCGGCCAACGCCGATCCCGCCCAGCCGGTCATGTTCGTGATGACGCCGCTCGGGGTGGCGCGGGGCGATCAGCGCGGCGTGATCGCGGCCTACGCGCCCGTCTTGACTGGGGCCGCTCCGCCGCTGGCGAACCAGTTCCACATCGTGGCGCCGCCGCCGCCGCATGCGCCTCCTCCGCCGTCGAGGCCGGCGCCGCCGCTGCCACCCACGTGGCGGCCGGTGGCCCCCACGCACGGGGCGACCGAGGCGCAGGCCGAGGCCCGCGCGCGCCAGCTGCAGTCGATCTACCAGCACGGTGCGGCGCAGCGCCTGGCGCTGGCGCAGAGCTTCGACCCGTATGCACCACCGGTGAGCGCATGGAACATGAGCAACGCCGAGGGTTGGTCGCAGAACGAGTCGGCCGAGCAGGGCGCAGAGAACGAGCGGCAGCGAGCGCTGACCGAGGGCGGGGCATATGGGGGATCTCCCTACGCGCCCCCGCAGCAGCCGCAGCGCTGATGCCGATCGTCGCGGGGCAGGCGACGGTGGGCGTCACGCGCGCACGTGACGGGGCGCCTCAGCCGTCAGCGTGACCCGCCGGCCGAACGGCGTGCCACTGCTTCTTGCCGCGTCGCAGGAGCGCGACGCGGCCGTGGAGGAGGTCGGCGCCGGTCAGACGCGCGTCGGGTGCCGCACGGGTGCCGTTGACGCTGACCGCGCCGGCGTGGAGGAAGTCGCGCGCTTCGCGCTTGCTCGCGGCGAGCGATGTCCTCGGCAGCAGGTCGAGGAGCGCGATGCCGTCGGTGCCGGGTTCGCCGGGCTCGAGCACCGTGCAGGGCAGGTCCTCGGCGACCTCTCCGATCGTGCGCGCATCGAGCGCGGCCACGTCGCCCGCGAAGAGTGCCTTGCCCGCGGCCGCGGCGTTGGCGCGTTCGGTCGGGCCGTGGAACAGCTCGGTCATCTCGTCGGCGAGGACGCGTTGCCCCTCGCGCTCCTGCGGCCGTTCGGCGGCGGCGCGGTCGAGCTCCTCGATGCGTTCGCGGGGAAGGAACGTGAACCAGCGCAGGAACCGGGGCAGGTCGGCGTCGGCGGTGTTGAGCCAGAACTGGTGGAAGCGGAACGGGCTCGTGCGGTCGGCGGTCAGCCAGACGGCGCCGCGTTCGCTCTTGCCGAACTTGCCCCCGTCGGCCTTGGTGACCAGCGGGTTGGTGATGCCGTACGCCTCGCCGTGCGCGACGCGGCGCACGAGGTCGATGCCGCTGACGATGTTCCCCCACTGGTCGGCGCCACCGAGCTGGACCGTGCAGCCCATGGTCCGGTGCAGGTGCAGGAAGTCGTAGGCCTGCAGGATCATGTAGCTGAACTCGGTGTAGCTGATGCCCTGTTCGCGGCCCTCGAGCCGCGTGCGGACCGAGTCGCGCATGATCATCTGGTTCACGCTGAAGTGCTTGCCGACGTCCCGGAGCACCTCGATGTACCCGAGCCCGCGTAGCCAGTCGCCGTTGTCGACGACCGCGGCTGCACGGTCGCCCGCGGCGGCGAAGTCGATCACGCGGGCGAAGATCTCCCGCTGCCGTGCGACGTTGTGCCGCACCGCCTCTTCGTCCAGCAGCTGGCGCTCGGCGCTCTTGCCGCTCGGGTCGCCGATCAGCCCCGTACCGCCGCCCATCAGGACGATCGGTCGGTGCCCCGCACGCTGCCAATGCGCCAAGAGCTTCATCGGCACGTAATTGCCTACGGTCAGGCTGTCGGCCGTCGGGTCGAAGCCCGCGTAGGCGATGCGCCCGGGGGTCGCCAGGTACGCCGGCAGCGAGTCGGCGGTCGTCTGGTGCAGCAGCCCGCGCCAGGCGAGTTCTTCGAGGAAGCCGTGCGTCATCGGGCGCGGATGCTAGTCCGGTCGTGGCGGGTTCACCGCGCCGCGAGCGCGCCACCCTTGGCGCCGAGGTCGGCCAGCAGCGCGTGCCAGCTCTGGACGAACGCCTTGGCGCCCTGGTCCTGGAGCTCCGCGGCGGTGGCGTCGAGGTCGATTCCGGCCGCGCGCGCCCCAGCGAGCGCGCTGCGCAGCGGTCCACCGTCGGGCGGCAGCACCGCGGTAATGCGGCCCTCGGCATGGAATGCCTTCAGGGTGCCCTCGGGCACGGTGTTCACGGTGCGGGGTGAAGCCAATCCCTCCACATAGAGGGCGGGCGGCAGCGCCGGATCCTTGGTGCCCGTGCTCGCGTACAGCAGCCGTTGCGGGCGGGCGCCCATCGACTCCAGTCTCAACCACCGTTCGGACGAGTGGAGCGCCACGTATGCCGCGTAGGCATCGGCACCGATCGCCAGGCCGACGCGGTTCCGGAGTTCCGCGGGCAGCTTCGCGTCGAGCGTCGCGTCCCATCGGGAGATGAACAGGCTGGCGACGCCGGAGGTGTCGGGCGCATGCCCGGCGGCGGCCCGTCGTTCGAGTCCGCGCAGGTAGGCCTCCGCGGCGGCCAGGTACTGGGCCGTGTCGAAGAGGAGCGTGACGTTGACGGGGATGCCGCGGAAGGTCAGTTCCTCGATGGCCGGAAGGCCTGCCGCCGTTCCCGGGACCTTGATGTACAGGTTCTTGCGCGCTGCACGCGCGTGCAAGTCGACCGCCTGCCGGACGGTGCTCTCGGCATCGTGCGCGAGCAGCGGGCTCACCTCGAGCGAGCACCAGCCGTCGATGCCGCCCGTACGCGCATGCACGCCGGCGAAGGCGTCGCAGGCGGCGGTCAGGTCCTCGAGGGCCAGCGTGAAGAAGATCTCCTCGGCGCCCATCCCGCGCGACGACAGGGCCGCCACCTGGGCGTCGTAGTCGGTGCTGCCGGCGATCGCCTTGGCGAAGATCGTGGGGTTGGAGGTGAGCCCCACGACCGACCACTCGGCGATGGAGCGCTGCAGCGCGCCGCGGAGCATGGCGCGGGTGATGTTGTCGATCCAGATGGACTGGCCGGCCATGGAGAGGATCGCGGTGGGGATCGCGGCGTTCATGCCCATATCCTACGGGCCGCCATGGCCACATCGACGCCGTTGACTTTGCTTCCCGCCCACACCGCACTGGTGGGCCACGCCTCGCGTCTGGCGACGACCACGCTGCGCGACCTCTTCGCCGCGGAGCCCGGTCGCGCGTCGTCCATGGGTGCCGAGGCCCACGACGTGCACTTGGACTTCAGCAAGCAGCGCCTGGATGCTGCTGCGCTCGCGTCGCTCCTCGAACTCCTCGGGCAATCGGGGTTCACCGCACGCCGCGCGGCCATGTTTGCGGGCGAGCCGATCAACGTCACCGAGGGGCGCGCCGTGCTCCACGTGGCGCTCCGTGCCCCACGAGAGGCGGTCATGC
>JBJOIF010000093.1:0-4040 GCA_046047335.1 Planctomycetota bacterium
CGCCTCGGCGGCACGGGGTACATGAGCATCCTGCCCGTCGACCAGGGCATCGAGCACTCGGCCGGCGCGAGCTTCGCGAAGAACCCCGCGTACTTCGACGGCGAGAACATCGTGAAGCTCGCGGTCGAGGGCGGCTGCAACGCGGTCGCCAGCACCTTCGGCGTGCTCGCGAGCGTCAGCCGTCGCTACGCGCACCGCATCCCGTTCATGGTGAAGTACAACCACAACGAGCTGCTCACCTACCCGAACGCGGCCTCGCAGATCCCCTTCGGCACGGTGCGCGAGGCCTGGAACCTCGGTGCCTGCGCGATCGGCGCCACGATCTACTTCGGCAGCCCGAACGCCACGCGCGAGATCGTCTACGTGGCCGAGGCATTCGAGCAGGCACATGAACTTGGGATGGCCACCTTCCTGTGGTGCTACCTGCGCAATGACGCCTTCAAGAAGGACGGGAAGGACTACCACCTGAGCGCCGACCTCACGGGCCAGGCGAACCACCTTGGTGTCACCATCAAGGCCGACGTCATCAAGCAGAAGCTTCCCGAGCTCAACGGCGGCTACGTGGCGATGGGCACCGGCGGCTCGAGCTACGGCAAGTTCGACAAGCGCATCTACTCGGAGCTCTGCTCGGACCACCCGATCGACCTGTGCCGGTACCAAGTGCTGAACTGCTACGCGGGCCGCGTGGGCCTGATCAATTCGGGCGGCGCCAGCGGCGAGAACGACCTGGTCGACGCCGTGAAGACCGCCGTCATCAACAAGCGCGCCGGAGGGCAGGGCCTGATCTCCGGGCGCAAGGCGTTCCAGCGCCCGATGGTCGACGGCGTGAAGATCCTGAACGCGATCCAGGACGTGTACCTCGACCCGAAGGTGACGATTGCCTGACGCGACGGCGGGCGGACCGACCGTGGGTCCGACCGCGCGCACGCGGTGCCCGAGGTGCGCGTATGCGCTCACTGGACTGCCGGGCGCACCCGACCCCGCATCGCCCTACGACGCGACGACCAAGCCCCTGCGCTGCCCGGAGTGCGCGTTGGAGATTCCCCTGGGATCGCACTGCCTGGTGGGTGGTGCCACGCCGGCGGTCGTCGATCCATCCGGGTCGCGCGGCGTGCTCGCGGTCGTGCTCGGCGGCCTCGTGCTCATCGGCGGGCCGTGGCTCTGCATCGTCGGCGTCACGGCGCTCGTCGAGTACCTGAAGGCTGGGGCGCCGAAGCGGGGAATCGCCCCGAGCGCGCTGCAGGGCTTCGCGATCGGCGCGTTGCCGGCGGCGATCGGGCTTGGCGTGGCGGCGTGGTTCATGTGGCGGCAGTGGCGTCGTGCGGATCCCGGTCGCATCGATGGCGAACGGGCTGGCGCGCGGCTTCGGCGGGCGATGGTGGTGCCCGGTGGCGTGCACCTCTGGTCCGGGGAACCATCGGTGCAGTCGAGGCCGCGCAGCCTTGCCGGAGGCGACATCCGTGACGTGCGCGGGCGTCGGCACGTGCCGCTGTTCCGTCGGGCCGGCGTAGGGGAGGCCGGTGCCATCGACTTGATCACGCCCATCGTGCTGTGGTCCATGAACGACGCCAAGCATGCGGCGAACCTTGCGGACGGTCGATTTGCCGGGACGGTCTGGCTGCTGATGCCGCGTGGGAGCCGGCCCGAGCCTGTGGCCAACGCGATCGAGCGCACGCTGCGGGCGGCTCCCGGTTCGGCACCGGTGCAGGTGGAGTCGTCGACGGTGCAGCCCGTCCCCACGCCGCTTGTGGACGGGGACCCGAATCGGTTAGCGGTTCCCGTGGCCATCACCGCGGCCACCGCCGCAGAGCGCCCGGTGTGTCCGCGCTGCGGCCACGGGTACGGTGAGGTGCCGGACGGGTGCTGGTGGGAGCCGCTCCCGCGGGCGGTCACGTGCAGCGAGTGCGGACTGGACGTTCCCGAGGGCGCCATCGTGGTCGTCGGCAATCCGTTTGGGCGTCAGGGTGGCCAGCGGCTCTCCTCCCGGGCGAGGTGGGTGGTGGCGGGTGCGGCCGTCGGGGGAACCGCGCTGATCGTCGTATCGATCGTGATCATCCGGCAGGTGTCGACGTGGGCTGGGCTGGTCGTGCAGGTGGCGGCCACGATCGCCATGCCGTTGGCGATCACGTTCGCGATCCGCAGCGGCATGCGTCCCGTGCCTCGTGCGCGCGCGCGGTTCCAGGCTGGCAACGAGGCCTGGAGCTTCGAGCGAGGCCGGCTGCGGATCATCACGAGGGGGCGGTCCGACGGACGCGTGATCGAGGTCCCCGCCCGTCGCATCTCGCGCGTGACGTTCGGCAGGTCATTTGCGGCCGACAATTCGATCCCGATGCAGACCGATGCCCTGACGGTTGGGGGGACGGCCGAGCAGCTCGGAATCATGGGCGAGCGAACGCTCTACGTCGCGTTGCCGGCCGAAGCCGACCAGGACGTGGTGGTCGAGCGGGCGCAGGCCGCGCTACGTAGTGAAATTGGTCCGGGTTAACCCGGACCGATTTTCTTTCCCATGCTGAACGAGCGCTCGCACGCGCTGCGCCAGCGCTTCGGCGCCGTCGTCCGGGAACGCGTCCGGCGCGATGCCCGCGACCTCGCGCCCGTCCCGGCCGCATGCCACCAACCGGATCCGGCCCTGTCGCCGACGCAGTTCGATCGTGGCGATGTCGGTGGCCGGCACATCCCGCGTGACCTCCTCGAGCGTCTCCCCCTTCGCCGTCAGGTGACGCTCGGTGACCCGGATGCCGCGCGGCCCGACGTTCCAGTGGCACCCGATCATCGTGCGTCGGCGCAGGCGCCGCAGCAGCACCACCCACGCCAGAATGGCGGTCGGAAGCACGACGGCGCCCACGGCCGCGGCGGCCTCCAACACCGGCGTGATCGCCTGGCGAGCGGTTGCGGGCATCGCCAGCGCAAACGTCGCCCAAGCGCCGATGGCAAGCAGCGCGAAGGTGATCGGCAAGGCGAACGCGATGTTGAGCGCATTCGCTGGCTGCGGCCAGGGCGCATACGCATGCAGCGGCCCCTCGATCGCAAGGGGCGGCGGGGCTCCATCGCCGGCCTCGGGCGGCGCAGGCTCGTTCAGGTCGTCGCTGACCGTGATCGATGTTCGCGCGGCACGCGCCAGTCGATTCCCCGCCTCGAGCAGCGCACCCGTCCGGTCGACGCCAGGCGAGCCAGGTTCGATGTCGACGTCGACGAACACCGTCCTCGCCGACAGATCGTTCCGGCGCCCGTCACCGCCGCGGGTCCAGACGTTTGCGGTCAGACCCACCACCGGACGATCGCCCGCTCTCCATCGATGGCGTCGGCCGAACGGGCTGCCCGTCACAATCGAATGGATGTCCATGGCTTCGTGCCGTTTCCACGACTGGACAGATGAGGCGGTGCCGTTCGGCTCGCCTTCGAACACGATCAGCGCCCCGGGCGCGCAGACCCAACGTCGGTCGAACGTCGCCGGAGCCCGGCCATCGCGCTCCGGGCGGGGCGTCCACTTTCTCCACGCACCCCAGAGGATGAACCCCACGAGCGGCAGCGTCGCGACCTTCAGGACGTCCCACGCCGCGACGCCCGTGGACCACTTCAACGCGAGATCAGAGACTCCTTGGAGCCCCATCATCAACACGCACCCCGCCGGCGCCAACGCGATGAGGACCTGGCGATTCCGGCGCGCGCGCGTCAGGGGCTGGGCGCCGGCCTCGACGCTGCTTCCGGCAACAAGCCGTGCACGCGCGGGGATCACGTACGCGCATTCGGGGCAGGTCACCTCGGCCGAGAAGGCGTCGAACCGGCCCCCCGGTACGCCCGGAAGGCTGCCGAACGCGTAGTCGCACTGGGGGCACCGGTGCATGCGAGGCAGCGTAGCGGCGGGTACGTTTGGCCAGTCATGCCCGACGCCTCGCTCCTTCCGGCCCGTATTGCCACCCCCGCACTCCTTGTGGTCTTCGCCGGCTTTGCGGCGTGGTACATGCGCGAAAGGCTGACGCTCGACTTCCTGTGGGCGGGCCTTTGCCTCGTGGGCGCGGCCTTCTTCATGTTCCGCGGGA
>JBJOIF010000094.1:0-4557 GCA_046047335.1 Planctomycetota bacterium
TGGGCAATCGCTTCCGCCGGTCTGGAAGAGCGTGGACGTGATCACCGAGCCCGCCAAGCGCAGCGTGGCGAACTCGGTCTGCAGGTTCAGGTCGCCGATCGCCTTCACGGTGAGGCGCACCGGCCACAACGACGGGCCGATGTCAGCCAGCGTGCCGCTGGCGGTGACGCCGCTTCCGAACGCACCCATGTTGCCGGTGGTGCGCGACTCGCTCGACTGGCACGCATCACCCACGCCGTCCTGGTCGCAGTCGGCCTGGTCGGCGTTGGCGACCAGCGGGCAGTTGTCCGCCGCGTCGGCGATGCCGTCGCCGTCGGCGTCCTGCGCGCGCGCGGCGGGGGCGATGGCAAGCGCGAAGAGGGCGGCCGGCAGGAGGCGAAGAACGGCGGGGCCGGCGTGGGGCGCGAGAACGGCGTGGCGGGCGAGCATGGGGGACCCTTGGATGAACCGGGGGCGAGGTGCCGCCCGGGCGACTGGAAGATAGCCCAGAGGCGCGGGAACTCAAGCACGAATGCCGGGTCGCGCGCGGATCGCCGGACCCCCCCGGCAACGTCCACGACAAGGTCGTCCGGGGTTGCCCGGGTCACCTTTTACTCCAACAGAAATTGGTCCCGGAGGAGTGGGACCAATTTCGTTACTTCCCGGGCAGGCGCTCCAGGATGCCGTCGATCAGCCCGTACTCGAGCATCTCCTGCGCGTTCAGCCACTTGTCGCGGTCGCAGTCGTCGTGGATGCGCTGCTTGGTCTGCCCGGTGTTCTCGCTGTACAGCGTGTACAGCTTCTCGCGCAGGCGCAGGATGTGCTTGGCGTGGATCTCCAGGTCGGTGGCCTGCCCCTCGATGACGCCGCCGATCAGCGGCTGGTGCATCAGGTTCTCGGCGTGCGGCAGCGCGAAGCGGCGACCCTTGGTGCCGCTGCACGCGATCACGCTGCCCATGCTCGCGGCCTGCCCGATGATGTAGGTGGCCACCGGGCACGGGATGAAGCGCATGGTGTCCACGATGCCCAGGCCCGCGCTCACGCTGCCGCCCGGGCTGTTGACGTACATGCTGATCTCGGCCTTCGGATCCTCGTTCGCCAGGAACAGGAGCTGCGCGACCACCAGGTTCGCCATCGCGTCGCTGACGCCGCCGCCCATGAAGACGATGCGGTCGTTCAGCAGCCGGCTGTAGATGTCGTAGGCGCGCTCGCCGCGGCCGGTCTTCTCGATGACGATCGGGATCAGGGTCATGGTTCGTTCCTCAGTCCTGCGCCTCGGGGCGCACGATGTGCGGCGCCTCGGGCATGCGTTCGATGATTCGGTCGATCAGCCCGTACTCAAGCATCTCCTTCGCATCCAGCCACAGGTCGCGATCGCAGTCTTCGGCGATCTTGGACTCGGGATGGCCGGTGGCCTCGGCGTACAGGCGGTTGCACACGTCCTCGATGCGCTGCATCTGCCGCGCGAAGATCTCCAAGTCGGTGGCCTGCCCCTCGAAGCCGCCGATTCGGCCCTGGTGCATCAGGTTCTCGGCGTGGCGCAGCGCGAAGCGCCGGCCCTTGGCGCCGCAGCAGGCGATGACGCTGGCCATGCTGGCCGCCTGGCCCACGATGTACGTGGCCACCGGGCACGGCAGCGAACGCATGGTGTCGATGATGGCCAGGCCGTCCGTGATCGAGCCGCCGGGGCTGTTCACGTACATGCTGATCTCGGACTTCGGGTCCTCGTTGGCCAGGTACAAGAGCTGCGCCGTCACCACCTGCGCCATCGAGCGCGCCACCGGCCCGCCGACGAACACCACGCGGTCGCGCAGCATGCGGCTGTACAGATCGACCAGTTCTTCGCTCTTGCCGCGCTTGTCGACGACCAACGGGACGGCGACCCAGCCATGGTCGTCGTCATCGTCGTCGTGCCGCACGGCGTCGCCGAGCGGGTGCGCGGAGCGCGAATGGATCAACGCTTGCCCTTCTCCGGGAACTCCGCGACCACGTCGACCAGGCCGTACGCCTTGGCCTCTTCGGCGCTGAAGTACTTGTCGCGCTCGGCGTCCTTCGCGATGCGCTCAACGTCCTGGCCGGTGTGCTTGGCCAGGATCTCGTTGAGTTGCCGCTTCATCTTCAGGATCATCTCGGCCTGGATCTGGATGTCCGAGGTCTGGCCATAGACGCCGCCGTGCGGCTGGTGGATCATCACCTTGGCGTGGGGCAGGATCACGCGCTTGCCCTTCTGGCCGACCGACAGCAGCACGGCGCCGCCCGAATACGCGCGGCCGATGCAATAGGTGGCCACCTCGCTCGAGATGAACTGCATGGTGTCGTAGATGGCCAGCGTGTCGTCGACGGCACCGCCCGGGCTGTTGATATAGAAGTTGATGTCCTGGCCGCGCTTCTGGTTCTCCAGGTACAGCATCTGCATGATGACCCGGGCCGCGGACGCGTGGTTGATCTCGCCGATCAGGAAGACGACCCGGTTCTCCAGCAGCAGCTCATCGATCGTCATCTCGCGCGTGCGCTGGTAGGCGACGCTGGCCATCACGTCGCGCGGGAGCATCCCGGTCCCGATCCCGGCGGCGGCGAGCGATCCGGGCGTGGCGGTCATGGCGCCGTGGACGCCGTTGGTGTACTGGCCGATCGGGAGGTTCGGATGCATGCGTTCCTCGGGTGCGTGGACCGCGCGAAGCGCGCGGAGGCGGGATCATAGTCCCGTGCCGAACCGCGTTCATCGGCGATCGGACCCGGGCACTTGCGGCAAAACCCATACGATTGCGTCCATGAACGCCGCGTTCCGCGCTCCATCGGCCGCGATCGCCCTCGGACTGCTGGCCGCCGCGGCCTCGCGGAGCACGGCGCATGGCCAGCAGGCGTCGACGCCCGCGCCCACGCCCGCGCCGGTGGCGCCCGTCTCGCCGGCGCCCACGGCCACGCCCCCCACCGCGAACGGCGCACCGATGGAACCACGCATCGTCGAGCGCGGACTGACCGACGACGATCCCGTGGATGGACTGGACGTGCCGCTGCACCCGGGCGACCGCGCTCGCCCCCCGCAGCAGCCGCCCTTCTCGCTGGGCGCGGGCTACATCCACCAGTTCGACGCCGGGATCGGCGACGGCGGCACGATGGCGGTCGATCGCTTCTACGCGAGCTTCTCGTCCCGGCTGGTGACCACCGACGACTTCACGCTCACCCTGGCGATGGGGTACGAGAACGGCTGGTACCACTGGTCGGGCAACAACCCGCTGGGCGTGGCGGAACCGTGGGGCACGGTCAACCTGTTCGGGCTGCAGGCGCGCGGATCATGGCGCGTGGATCGCGAGTGGGTGGTGACCGCCGGCGGCATCTTCGCGCTGGCGGGCGAAAGCGATGCGGACGCGGGCTCAAGCATCTACGGTGGCGGGCTGGCGAGCGTCTCGTGGGCCCCGAACCAGGACACCGTGCTGGGGATCGGCGTGCTCGGCGTGACGCAGATCGAGAACAATCCGATCGTGATCCCCGTGCCCGTGCTGCACTGGCGCTTCGCCCCGGAGTGGGTGGTGTCGACCATCCGGCGGCCTCCGGCAAGCCCGTTCGTGGGGATCGACGTGGCGTGGGAGCCGGAAGGATCGAAGCTCGACGTGGCGCTTGGCGTGGGCTGGCAGCAGCGACGGTTCCGGCTCGGGCCGAACTCCGACCCGACGATCGACAACGGCGTCGGGCTCGACCAGAGTTGGGCGGCGTTCCTGTCGGCCGGCTGGGACATCGTGCCGGGCCTGCGCGTGGATGGGCTGGTGGGCCTGCAGTTCTCCGAGACGCTCGAACTCCAGGATTCCTCGGGGCGATCGCAGCGCAACGCCTCGGTAGACCCCAACGCCCTGCTGGGCGTCTTCGTCACCTGGAACTTCTGACCACGCGCGGCGCACCCGCCGTCAGGCTTCGATGAGTTCGCCGCGATCGACCATCGCCAGCACGGCGGTCACGCGGTCGGGCGCGAGCCCGAACATCGTCCCGAGCGCCTCGCGATAGGCGGCCATCTGCCGTCGGTAGGGAGCGATCCGCTCCTCGAACTCGGTCCCCGCCAACCCGCGTGCACCGGTCTTCCAGTCGACCACCTCGGCACGCTCGACGCGTCCATCACGCAGGCCGAGCACCACGCGGTCCATGCGGCCGCGCACGAGGCCATCGCCGGTGGCGAGCGCAAACGGCATCTCCACGCGAACCTCGAGCGCGTCGCATCCCCACGCGGCGCACCTGCCCCGGTGCAGCACCGCGGCCATGGGGCCGTCGAGTGAACGCGCGACCACCGCGTGCACCGCGGCGGCCAGGTCGGCGTCGATCGGGCGGCCCGCATCCACGGCCGCCGCCGACAGGACCTCGGATGCGTCGATCGCGTCAAGACCGGAGTCATCCAGCCACGTGATCCGCTCAAGCCACGCGTGCGCCAGCGTGCCACGGGTGCCGTCGTCGTCGCCCGTGAACTCGCGCTCGAAGAACCGCCCGGGCGGTGCGTCGTGCGCACTCGGGGCGCGAACGGCCACCGGACGCGGCAGATACTCGACCGCGGGAATCTGCGGACGGTCAAGCACGGTCACGGTGGCGTCGACC
>JBJOIF010000095.1:0-4765 GCA_046047335.1 Planctomycetota bacterium
CAGTTGGGCTGCCCCTGTCTCTTTGCCATCGGCCCGAGACGCGCTTATCGGCCTGCGTGGAGGCTCATCCGATTGTTCAGGAACTTGAATTTTGGCTGCGATTCCTTGCCCGTCGCGTGATGCGGGGCACAGTACGGGAGTTCGCGCTCATGAGGGGGTGCGGGCACTGCTCACAACAGTGAGTGCCAATACGAGAGGGAAAGGAAAGGCGATGTCTATTTTCAATTGCACCCGGGGGATGGTTGTTGCGGGACTGGTGGGCACCGTGGTGCTCGCGTCTGACGCAGCCGCTGAAGTCAAGTCGTTCACGCAGCTCAACTGGACAGAGGCGTCCGGTTCGGACGGGCTGTACATCTCGCTGAACAACGTGACGTCGCCGGTGTTCACTCCAAGCGCCTCCAACACCGAGGTCGCGGGTTGGGACATCAAGATCAAGCGCTCCAACGGGGGCGCGTCGCTTGAGTTCGAGTTCCCGCCGCAGTTCGGTCCGGTCAATCCGAACGACCCGAACCCGTGGTACGGCATCATGCGCATGCCCGGCGTGACGACCGGCCCAGGGGCAAACCTGCCGATGGAGGCACTCATCCAGTCCACGGCAAGCTTCGCGGCCGACGGCCCGGTGGTGTTCGGCTCCGCCGCTGGCCAGTGGAAGTTGAACAGCGTCAACTACATGGGGTTCCGCTTCAAGCACCGCGTGCTCGCCACCGACAGCATTCATTACGGATGGATGCGCATCGTGGTCGGCGCCACGCCGGGCAGTTTCCTGATCACGGACCTCGGCCTCGAGGCGACCGCTGGTGCGGCGCTCTTTGTTGGCGAAGGCCTCATTCCGGCGCCGGGCGTCCTGCCGCTGCTTGCTGCCGCGGGCGTCGCCTCGCGCCGTCGGCGGCGCTGATCCGGTCCGTCCACGGTGAGTTCGCCTTGGCGCGGGCGGCCCTCCCTCAGGGCCGCCCGCGCTCCTTTGTTCCGTAGCATGGCGGAATGCGGGATTCGAGCGTCGTTCCATGCCCTCGGCTGCTGGTGCTCGGGTGGGACGCCGCCGACTGGCAGGTGATCGATCCGCTGCTGGCCGCTGGCAAGATGCCGAACCTGGCACGGCTGATTGCTGCGGGTTCGCGCGCGGACCTGCGCACTCTGGAACCCAAGCTCTCGCCGCTGCTCTGGACGACAATTGCGACGGGCAAGACCGCCGACGTCCACGGCATTTTGAACTTCGTGGAGCCGAGCCCATCCGGCGACGGCGTCCGCGTCAGTGCCAGCACGTCCCGCCGCGTACGGGCGCTGTGGAACATCCTCACGCTTGCGGGCCGGCGCGTGCACGCCGTGGGTTGGTACGCGTCGCATCCGGCCGAGCCGATCCGTGGAGCCTGCGCCAGCAACCTGCTGTCGGAGGGTGCGCCCACTGCCCCGGGACAGCGCTGGGGCGAAGTCCCCGGAGCGATCCGGGCCGAAGGCTGCGGCGAGTTGGCGGACCGCATGCTGGCCGCACGCGTGGCGCCCGCGGACATCACCCGCGACGCCCTTCGTGAACTGCTGCCGGAGGTTGCTCGGGTAGCCCGGGGCGACGCGCGGCCGGTGGTGCTGGCCAAGGAAATGGCGCGCATGCTCACCGTGCACCGCGTCGCCATGGAGGCCGTGCGCGGTGCGGAGTGGGACTGTGCGATGGTGTTCCACGACACCATCGACACCATCGGACACCACTTCATGGAGCATCGCCCGCCGCGGCTGCCGCACGTTCCCGCGGCGGACCTGCGCATCTACGGCGAGGTCATGGATCGCACGTATCGCATGCATGACCGCCTGCTCGGCGAACTGCTCGATGCATGCGGACCGAGGACGTCGGTGCTCTTGGTCTCGGACCACGGGTTCCGTTCGGGGGCGGACCGCCCGGTCATCGTCGACGTCTCGCGCGAGGAGCGCGCTGCGCTCGAGAGCCGATGGCATCGCGAGCTGGGCGTGCTGGTGACAAGCGGGCTGGGATTCCGCCAGGGCGCCGCGTGCGGGGTGCCAAGCCTCCTCGACGTGGCCCCGACGGTGTTGGCGGCCTGTGGCTTGGCCGTCGGCCGCGATATGCCCGGACGTGCACTTGTGGAGTTGCTCGACGCCGCAGTGGTGCCAGCGGTGGTGGACTCCTGGGATCAGGTGGCTGGCGAGGCGGGGGAACATCCGCCCGAGACCAGGCAGGATCCGTTCGAGGCCGTGGATGCACTTCGCCAGCTCGTGGACCTGGGCTACATGCCGGACATGGGCGACGATCACGCCCGCATGATCGACCTCGCCCGGCGCGAGTCGCGCTTCAACGAGGCCGTGGTCCGGATGACCACCGGCCGGCCCGGAACGGCGGTGCCGTTGCTGAGGCAGTTGGTGGACGCGCACCCCGCCGAGCTCCGCTACGCCTCCACGCTGGCGCAGTGCCTGGTGGCGGACCGTCAGCACGCCGACGGACTGGAGGCCATCGAACGCTGGGCTGCGCTTGCGCCGGATGCCGTCGAGCCCACCATGCTGCGCGTGGCGGCGCTGCATGGGCTCGGTCGCGGCGCCGAAGCCGTTGCGGCGCTTGAAGCCATCGAGCCCGCCGCGGTCGGGGCGGCGGGTGGCCGAGCTGCCTTGGCTTCGCTGTACGGGCTGCTGTGCGCATGGGATCGCTCCCTCGCGCATGCGCAAGCGGCGATCGCCGTAAACCCGGCGCTTCAGGAGCCGCACCTGCTTGCGGCGCGGGCTGCCCTGGAGCTCGGTGACTGGGACTCGGCCGGGGAACACGCGATGGATGCCGCCGAGCGCCGCATGTCCCATCCGGAGTCGCACTACCTGCTCGGTGCCGCCCTTGCATGGGGCGGGGAACTCGAGCACTCGGCGCAAAGCCTGGACGTGGCACTGACCCTCGACCCGCGGTACGGCGAGGCGATCGAGTTCGCCATCGCCGTGGCCGAGTCCGCCGGGCATCGGCCGAGGGTGGATGCGCTGACGGCCGCGCGGTCCGACGCCATCCTCAGGCACCCCGGGATCGTGTCGATTCGTGATGCTGCGCATTGGCGCAAAGGGCGGCCAACATGATCGCCCCGGTGTTGCTCTTGGCCTTGATTGGCACGGCACAGGCGCCGTCCGAGCCGCCGCCGGCCACGCGCGCGCCGACGGGCCTCACCCGCGTCGAGGCCGATGCGTTCGTCAAGGCCACGCTGCGATCGCAGGAACGCGCCACCCGCGCGAAGCGGGCGGCCGAACTCAAGTCCGGCGTGGTGGAGGCGGGCGGCAGCCGGATGCGGATCTGGTCGACCTCGTTCGGCGAAGCGGGCAAGGGCAAGCTTCGCCCGCTCTGGATCTCGATGCATGGCGGAGGCGGGGCACCGGCGCGGGTGAACGACCAGCAGTGGGAGAACCAGAAGCGTCTCTATCGGCCCGCCGAGGGTGTGTACGTGGCGCCCCGTGCCCCGAGCGATGAGTGGAACCTTTGGCATCAAGCGCCCATCGACCAGCTGTTCGCGCGCCTCATCGAGGACGTGGTCATCTGCGAGCGCGTGGATCCGGATCGGGTCTACCTGCTCGGCTACAGCGCGGGTGGGGACGGCGTGTACCAGCTGGCGCCGCGGATGGCCGATCGGTTTGCCGCCGCAGCCATGATGGCTGGCCATCCCAACGAGGCCGTTCCCGACGGCCTGCGCAACCTTCCGTTCACCATCCAGATGGGCGCACTCGACGCCGCGTTCGACCGCAACCGCGTCGCCGGGGAATGGGGCAAGCGACTCGATGCGCTGGCCGCCGCGGATCCGGGCGCGTACGTGCATCGCGTGGACATCCGCGCCGGGAAGGGGCACTGGATGGACGGTGAGGATGCGGAGGTACTGCCCTGGATGGCCGGATTCGTGCGTGATCCGCGCCCGAAGCGCATCGTGTGGGTGCAGGACGATGTGACGCACCCGCGCTCGTACTGGCTAGCGGTCGACTCGCCGAAGGCTGGCGATCGCATCGTGGCCGAGCGCCAGGGACAGGAGATCCGCGTCATCGAGGCACCCGCCGGCAAGGAGATCCGCATCCGACTGGACGATGCGATGGTGGACCTCGAGCAAGACGTGACGGTGGTGCACGCAGGCCAGGAACTGTTCCGGGGGCGCGTGTTGCGCTCGCGCGACGTCATCCGCCGTGTCCTCGGCGAGCGTCACGATCCCAGCATGGCGTTCACGGCGGAGATCGCCATCCGGATCCCGTGACCGTTCCCGCGCCGGGGCCCCGTCCATCGCGCGGGTTCACCACGCCATGTTGAGCTGGAGCGTCAGTGCGACCGATGCGTCGTGGTCGAGGTTGTCGACCGGGTTCAGGATCACCTGCAGGTCGGGCTGGAGCGTGAGCGTCGGGGTGACCTGGAGCACGTAGGTGAGCTCGACGCCGTACTCGTCGGTCCGAGGTCCGGCAGGCTGCGCCGCTTCGAGCCAGTAGAACCCCGCGGCGAGGTACGACTGCTGGCCCTTGAAGAACGTGGCATCGGTTGGGCCAGTGAAGGCAAGGCCGCCCGCAAAGCTGGCCTGCGTCCCGCCGAGCCTCGTCACGTTCGGGTTGCCGAACCCGCCCCGGGCGAAGGCGGCCAACGGTAGTTCCTTGGTGAGCCGCTGCTCGACGTTGAACATGATGCCGGCGCCCATGCTGCCATCCACCGTGGCCACGAACGGAAGCGCCCGGTAGATCCCAGGACCAAGACCGAACACGTCATCCGCGATCCAGCCGAACTCAAACGTGTTGCTCCAGTTGTCGAACGACAGCTGGCTGAAGGGCG
>JBJOIF010000096.1:0-4631 GCA_046047335.1 Planctomycetota bacterium
GCACGGCAGTCGCGTCCACGTGGGATGCCGACTTCCTGAACCGGCACGCGGTGTCGATCTGCCTGATCGGCAACCCCGCACGACGGCCCGCCACGGCCCGGCAGGAGGCTGAACTGGCGGCGCTGGTGGCGGAACTGCAGCGGACGCTTGACATCCCACCGGGGGCGGTGCTGCTGGCTTCCGATCTGGCGCGGGCCGCCGGCGGGCCTGGGCGCCTCGCGACGGATGGTGCCCCGCCGGGCAGGGATTGACCTACATCGCGTCCGGCGGCGGAGTTTGGGCAATATTGCAGGCGAATGGCCGTTTTGCTACCCTATTTCGCTTCGCTCCCGGCCCATGTCCATGCATTCCCACATCCCGCCGGAGCTCTTTGGCTACAAGGTGATCGATCGGCTCGGGGAGGGCGCCGCGAGCACGGTGTACGCCGTCGCGGACCCGAAGTCCCGGCAGGTTCTGGCCCTGAAGCACGTCCTGCGCAACAGCGAGAAGGACCAGCGGTTCATCGACCAGCTTGAGCAGGAGCACAAGATCGGCTCCAAGCTCGACCACCCAAACATTCGCGGGATCCTGCGCTACCTCACCAACAAAAAGGGCTGGATCGGGCCGGTCACGGACGCGGGACTCGTGATGGAACTGATCGACGCCGCCACCCTGGAAGGCGAGCAGCGGCCGAGCGGCGAGGTGATCGCGCGGTACTTCGCGCAGGCCGCCCGCGGACTGGCCCACATGCATGACCGCGGGTTCGTGCACGCGGACATGAAGCCATCAAACATGATGGTGAACGACGATGGCACGGTGAAGATCATCGACCTCGGCCAGGCCTGCCCGATCGGCACCAAGAAGGCGCGCGTGCAGGGCACGCCGGGCTACATCGCGCCCGAGCAGGCCTTCAAGGAGGCCATCACGCCGGCCACCGACGTCTACAACTTCGGGGCGACGCTGCACTGGGTGCTGGTGCGTACCGAGATCCCGTGCGCGCTGCCCTCCGGCGAGACCAGCACCGAGCGTCGTGTGCCGCCGAACCAGATTCGCGCCCCACGGCCGGTCCATGAGCAGGATCCGGCGGTGCCGCCTGAATTCAACGACCTGGTCCAGGGATGCGTCCGTGTGGCGCAGAAGGACCGCATCCAGAGCATGGAAGACGTGGCCGAGCGCCTGGAGGCAATCGCCGACCTCTGCGCCCGCACGGGCAAGGGTCGCGAGCTCGAGGGCCGGGTCGGCCGCGGCCGTGCGCCCGACCGTCGGTACGACAGCGAGGCGTCGAGGGTCTGATGCCCGCCGTGCACCCGGGCCACCCGAGCCGGTGGTGTGGGGTGGCGCTCGCGGCGTTCATGGTGCTGGCGAGTGCCGATGCCGGGGCGGGGCCGGGCACCCTCGTCCCTGCGTCGGCGGACCGCGTCGACTCCCCCGAGGCGCTCCGCGAGTTTGAGGCGCGTGTGCGCGATGCCGTGGCCCGCGCGCTGCCCACCGTCGTTGCCCTGGTGATCGGTGCGGACGGTGCCGAAGGCCCGCGCGGGACCGGAAGCGGCACGATCATCTCCGAGGATGGGTGGGTGCTCACCGCCGGGCACGTCGGGCAGCAGCCCGGACGGCAGCTCACGGTGATTCTCTCGGACGGCACCTCGCTGCCCGGGATCACCGCGGGGCAGCACTTCGGGCCCGACGGCGACGTGGGCCTGGTGAAGATCGATGCACCCGGGCGGACGTTCGCGTTCGCGCCGATCGGCCGATCGGCGGACCTGGCAACCGGCGACCCGGTGATCGCGTTGGGGCACCCGTTGGGCCCGGAGCTTCGTCCGTGGCGCCCGCCGCCCGTGCGGGTCGGGCGGGTGCTGGGTCGGGACGGACCGACGTTCGCCATCGACGCGCCGTTGAGCCCCGGGGATTCGGGAGGCGGCGTGTTCGACCTCGAGGGTCGCCTGGTGGGCGTGAATTCCGCCGCGTCCGAGCGCCCCGACCTGAACCTGGCCGCCACCGTGGAGAGCGCCCAGGCGCGAATGGAGTCGATGCGCGAGGGGCTGGCCACCGGGGAGTGGCTGCAGGATCCGGCGGCCAATCCGGTGGAGGTGGCCGCGAAGGCGCGTCTGCAGGACGTGTCCGACGCGCCGATTGCCCGCCCCGGGGACTCGCCCGCCGAACGCCGCGACCAGCGCTCGCGCCGCCAGGACATGCTGGACGCCCTGGCGCCGCTCACCGATCCATACGCCGATGCGGTGGTGACGCTGATCGTCGATTCGCGCGATGCGTGCCATGGCGTGTTCATCGACGAGGATGGCCACGTGCTGACCAAGGCGAGCGAGCTAGGGACCGGTGCGCGCCGGATCGACGTCCTCCTCAACGACGGGCTCTCGGTGCGCGGCCGGCGCGTGGCGACGGACCGCGAACTTGACCTCGCCGTCATCGCGACCGACGTCACCGACGTGACGCCCGTGGAGTTCACCGCAGGCCCCGAACCGGCCCTTGGCGACGCGGTGATCACGGTGGGCCGCGGGATCGCTCCGTTGGCGGTGGGCCATCGATCGCTCGGCGAGTACGCGTCGGGCGGGTCGGACGCCGCCAGCCGCGCCTACCTCGGGGTGGCGATGCGGGCACCCAGCGACGCCGAGCGCGCCGCGCTTACGGACGGCGTGGGTCAAGTCGTGGAATCGGTGATCCCGGGATCCGGCGCCGACGAGGCGGGCGTGCAGGTCGGCGACGTGATCCTCCGGATCGACGGCGTTCCGCTCGATGATCCCGAGGCCGCCGCGGTCCCCCTGCGGTCGCACGCGCCCGGCGAGGACGTGACGCTCGAGGTACGAACGGTCCTCGGCGAGGTGCGCACGCTGCAGGTGCGGCTCCTCCGGCCGGCATGGGCCGATGCGCGCGGAAACGCGGGGGGGCCGCTCAGCCGGCGTGCCACCGGGTTCGGTCCCGTCATCCAGCACGATGGCGTCGTGCCAGCCAATCATGTCGGATCCCCGGTGGTCGATGGTGCCGGCCGCGTGGTGGGGCTCAACATCGCCCGGGCGGACCGGATGAAGACCTACGCGCTGGCCTCGGCCAGGGTGGCGGCCTCGATCGAGGGCATGTTGGCGCGCGTGCGGGCTGGCGAGGTCCTGGCCGACGACGACCCCGCGGAGGGGCTTGCGCCGGCGGCGTTCGCGCTCGATGGGTTCGCGCGCCTGGAGCCCGGCGCCGCGCGCGTCTTCGGGCCGACGAACCGGATCCGCGCGGCGTCGGAGGATGGCAAGGAACCGGCGGCAGTGGCCGGGTTCGGGGACTTCGACGACATGGTGGCGTGGCGCCTCCGCGTGCCCGGCGTCGGCCGGTACGACGTCTCCATCGACGCGCAGGGCGTGGCCGGCGGCAAGCTTGACGTGTTCTTCGGCGAGGAACTGCTGACCGTCGCCGTGCCGGCACGGCGCGCCGGGCGCATCCGTGTCGGCGAGGTGGTGGCGATGGAGCCCGGTGAGATCACGGTCCGAGTGCAGCCGCTCGGCCGGCCCTCCGCGCCGATCGCCGAGCTTCGTGCCGTGACGGTGCAGCGCACCGATCAGCTGCGTGCGGTGGAGCAGGTCATCCCGCTGGCCAGGTTCCGAGACATGGAACGGTATCGGCGTGAGTTCGAGCGCGAACAGCGTCGCCGCGAGCGTCGCGACGCAAGCAAGGAGCAGCAACGATGAGCGGTGCGCAACGCGGGGCCGACAAGTGGGATCGCCGGTTCCTGGAGTTGGCGGGGTCGATTGCGACCTGGTCGAAGGACCCGAGCCGAGGCGTGGGTGCGGTGATCGTGAGCCCCGCCCGGCAGATCATCGCCACCGGATTCAACGGCCTCCCGCGCGGCGTCGAGGACAGGCCCGAGCGCCTCGAGCGTCCCGTGAAGTACGACTTCATGTGCCACGCCGAGTTGAACGCGATCATCCAATGCGCGCGCAATGGCGTGAGCCCGGTGGGGGGCACCATCTACACGAGCTTCAGCCCGTGCGTGCAGTGCACGCTGGCGATCGTCCAGGCCGGCATCGTTCGCGTGGTGACGCATGCCTACGGTGGGGACGCCGATGCCCACTGGGAGGAGTCCTTCGCGAAGGCCCGGGCGGTGATGGCCGAGGCGGGCGTGGACTACCTGGCCGTGTGAGACCCCGTGGCGCGTCACATCCGTGACGGGGCCTCGATGCCGAGGAGGCCCAGCCCGTCGCGAAGGACGTCTCGACTGATCCGGCAAAGCCGGAGCCGGCCCGCGCGCAGGTCGGCGTCGTCGCACTTGAGCACCGGGCACTGCTGGTAGAAGCCGTTGAAGGTCGTCGCCAGCGCGTGGAGGTAGGCGCACAGCCGGCTGGGGTCGTGATGGGTGGCGACGTCGCGCACCACGGCCGGATACCTGAGGAGGGCCAGCGCCAGCTGCCGCTCCGCGGGGTCCGCCACCGCCGGATCCGCATCGGCGACGTCAGAACCCGCCTTGGAGAGGATGCCGCAGATGCGGGCATGGGCGTACTGCAGGTACGGACCGGTGTCGCCTTCGAAGCTCACCATGCGGTCGAGGTCGAAGACGTAGTCTCGCGTGACGTCCGAGCCGAGGTCGGCGTACTTGACCGCGGCGATCCCCACCGCGCGACCGATGCGCGCGAGCTCCGCGTCGCTCATCCCCGAAGTCG
>JBJOIF010000097.1:0-3766 GCA_046047335.1 Planctomycetota bacterium
GAGCCATCGGGCCTTCTCCTGCTCGAACGCCGAGCAGCCGGACCACTGATGGAACACCAGGACCCCCGGACGCCGGCCGGCGGGAGCGCCGTCATGGGCCAGGAATCCATCGAATACCTCGCTGCCATCCCGGTACGTCTCGTTCGCTGCGTGCATCGTTCGGCCTCCGTGATCCTCCGATGCCGTCGACCGGCATCCGGACGCGCATCGTAGGGACCGCGAGGCGTGGAAATGTGCTCGAAAAAAGTCGGCCATCGGCGCGACCTTGCGCCGGTGCGCCCACGATGCCCGCATGCAACAATCGCACCTCGCCACGGGGCACGCACGGCTCAACGATCCACACGCCACGCCCGACGCCGGGTGCGGAGTGCGCATTGCACCGCTGGCCGTGGCCGTCGCGATCGGCATGGCCGCCGCGTCCGTCGCCGCTGTTCACGGCCACGCCGTGGGCATCGGCATCGCCGAGCCGGCGGCCCACCGCTCGTCCGACGCCAGCCACGGGCCGTGGCGCCACCGCGAAACGCTTCGCCCCCGACCGATCCGCGACCGTGCCTACGGTGCCGCCATCGCCGCCTCCGCTGGCTCGCTCTGGATCGGCCCGGGCCGCGACACCGACATCGGCGACGGTCCTGCGACGGTGACGGTGCTCGGGCCGTTCATCCCACCCACTCCCCCAACGACCACGCTGGAGCATCCGGAGGGGGATCGCTCCGCGGGGTTCGGGCTCGCGCTGGCAGCAGCACCAGGCATCGGCGTCGCGGGTTCCCCGCACGCCGGCTGCAGCCGGCGCGCATGCGATTCGGGGCAGGCGCACCTTGTCCTCACGGAGGACGACGGATCGACCGTGTTGGTCGAGGTGCCCTGCCCCGACGCTGCGCCCGCCGCCGAATTCGGCGCCGCCGTGGCCACGGACGGTCGGACGGTCGTGGTGGCGTCGCCACGCGCCGATGCGGCTGGCCTGCATGACTCGGGTGCGGTGGACGTGTTCCGTGTGTCGGGCACGCGCTCGTCGCGCCGCGCCGTCCACGTGGCGAGGCTCATCTCGCCGGAGCCCACGGTGAGCGCACGCTTCGGGGCCGCCGTCGCGGTCGACGGCGACTGGCTGGCGATCGGCGAACCCGGCGCCGGCCACGGCACGCCGAGACCAGGCGCGGTCCACATGTACGCACGGACCGCCACCGGCTGGGCCCTTCACGAATCCTTGCGCGCGTCCGCGGGGGCGGTCGGCTGGCACGGTGCCAGCGTGGCCCTCGCGGGCGCGAATCTCCTGGTCGGCGCCCCGTTCGCCTTGGCGGACGGCGGCGCCGACCCGGGCTCGGGGAGGCCGCGCACGGGAACGGCGCAGTGGTACGCGCTCATCGATGGCACGTGGTCCCGGCAACGCACGTTTGGCCCGGGAGACGTCGCCGCCGACGGCACGGGGTTCGGCATGGCCGTGGCGCTGCACGGTCCGTGGGCCGCCGTCGGCGCTCCCGGACTCGATGCGGCGGGCGAGGACTCGGGCGCGGTGTGGGTGATCCACCTGGAGACGGGACGCTCGCAGCGCCTCGCCGCTCCCCATGGCGCCCCGGGCGATGGACTCGGCGCTGGCCTGGCGTTCCTCGCACCACGGGAGCGAGGCGCCTCGCTCACGCTCGCCGCATCCATGTCCCCCGACCCGGAGCGACCGCCCGTCCCCGGGCAAGTCGAACTGTTCACGCTGCCGGCGCCTCAGCCCTCGAGGTCGGCCTCGCACGATGCATCGGCGTCGACCATGGCCGCGGCACCGGAGGCATCGGTCACTCCCGGAGGAATCCATCCAGAGGCGACGATCCGGGCCTCGGCATCGGCGCCGTAGTGCCGGTCGATCACTGCCGCCCATTCCTCCGACGTCTCGCAGCGGATGAAGTCCGCCTTGACCATGGACGCCTCGGGGTGGTGGCGGGCAAACTTGATCCCGAACTTGCGCATGTGCCGCCCGGTCCGGCGCTCGCCGTGGATCACCTCGCTGAAGCGGAAGTGCGACAGGAGCACCTCGCGCTGCTCGGCCACCGATGGCCCGACGGGCAACCTGCCCTCCATCATCTCGCGCGCCTGGCGGAACATCCACGGGTTGCCGATGCAGCCGCGCGCCACGCTCACCGCATGCACGCCGCACATGTCCATCATCCGGAAGATGTCGAGCACCGTCCAGATGTCGCCGGACCCGAAGATCAGCCGGTCGGGGTGACGCCGGACCAGGTCCTCGAGGAACTCCCAACGCCCCGGGCCGACGTAACGCTGTTCCACCGTGCGGCAGTGCACGGTGGCCCAGGCGTATCCGAGTTCGTACGCCGCATCGAAGATCCGCTCAAAGGCATGGACCATGGCGGGGCTGTCGTCGTACGAACGGCGCAGCTTCACTGTGCAAGGAATCCCTGCAGGGACCGCCGCGCGCACGGCGCGCAGGATGGCGATCGCGTCGTCCGGATGTGCCAGGAAGTGCCCACCGCGCGCGCGGCGGCGGATCTTCTTCACCGGGCACGCCAGGTTCACGTCGATGACCTCGTACCCCATCCGCGACAGGATCACCGATCCCTCGGCCATCTCCTGCGGCTCGGAGCCCATGATCTGCCCCGCGATCGGATGGTCGTCGAGCCCAGCGGCGCGGTTCTCGGCGAGGTCACCCATCCCCACTTCGCTCGCGATCAGGTCCGGGTCCTCCTTGCGCCGCCCCTTGCCCCCGTTGATGAGGGTTCGGTCCAGGAGCGCTTCCGTCACGCAGAACGGCGCGCCGTGGGACCGGGCCACCAGGCGCATCGCGCCGTCGGAGTATCCGGCAAGCCCCGCCTGAAAGAAGGGCGCATCGAAACCGGGCACCAGGGCCGGGATGCGCGGATCCACGCGGCAGAGTCGCGCCGTGTCGGCCACTGGGCGCGAAAGCCGCCGAGGCGGAAGTGCACTGGGTTCGAGTTCGACGCCCATGGGTCGGACGGCTGCAGCCGTTTCATGGATACTACGTGCATGCGCCTCGCCGACCCACGTGCTGCACGGATCGCCCTTGCCGCGATCGCCGTGCTCGGCGCCGGACTCGTGACCGGCTGCCAGCGCTACCCGTACGACCCCACCAAGGCCACGCGCGCCTATCCCTCGGAACTCGCGCAGGTCGCACTGGTGGATGTCCAGGTGATCCCGCAGATCGACGAGGGCACGCTGGTCCTCGTCAATGCCACCGCCACCTCGTACCGCGACTTCGACCTCTGGATCAACCGCCGCTACGTGCGCCGCGTCGAGAACCTTCCGGCGGGCGGATCGATCACGCTGCCGGTGGAGAGCTTCTGGGACGAGCGCGGCGAGGGACCGTTCCCCGGCGGGTGGTTCCGCTACTACGCCCCCACGCCCATCGTCTTGGTCCAGATCCAGACGGCGCCCGACGCGCCCTTCATCGGGCTGATTGCCAAGCCGCCGGACGTAGACCGCCGCTGACGCCCCCGTCGGCGCGGTACCAACACCGGTCCACGCCGATCCCGGCCGATCTGGCCGAGCTTCAGCCGAGCCCGAGGCGCGCGCGCTTGGCCTCCCACTCGGCCACCTCGCGCTTGTTCTCGGTGGCCAAGGGCGCGCCGCCCCGAATCGCCTCGATCTCGAGCTTGGTCAGGTGCATGGCGTCGAGGCGGTAGTCCTCGAAGGCCTCGCAGCTCACCGGCACGATGGGCTTCAGCAACTCGTACATGGCCTGGGCGAACACGCGGATCTCCAACTGCGCGTGCGGATCCATGCGCAGCGAGAGGAAGTGGAAGATGTTGTG
>JBJOIF010000098.1:0-8445 GCA_046047335.1 Planctomycetota bacterium
CCCCCATCCTCCACCCGCCACTGCACGGCCTGACCGACCTGCGCGTGAGCCATCGCCGCGAGTGATGCGGCGGCCGCCGCTCCGAGTGCCGTGATCGTTCGCATGTCGGGATCTCCGTGGATCGAGTCGCCCACGGCCGGCTGCCCGAACAGCGGGACACCGTCACCGTGAGACCCCCGGAACGATCCGCGGCGGCCCGCGTCATGCGCGGGATCCTGCCACGAATCGGCCGCAAACAGGAGCGCGGTGGCTCCCATGACGCTCGCCACGGCGGCAGCGACACGCTGCGTCCGGGAACATCGTGCATCCGCCGGGGATGCGGCGTCCGCGTGGTTAGAGCCGCCGGCGGGTGGATCGTCCGGCGTCCCCGCCCACGCCCCCGCGATGGCCCCGGCCAACCGGGGTGCGGTCCGTGCGTCGATCGTGGCGGCGGTGGCGGGGGGCAGGTTCGCGCCGACGGGGTGCATGCCTCCAACGATCCGCGGAAGCAGGCGCCATGCGCGTGAAACGCGCGCCTCGCCGCGGGGCGGCGTCGCGTCAGGGGCGTCCTGCATCGCCCACCGCCCGGCGGACCTCGGCCATGGTGGCATCCATCTCGCTCTCGCGGACGCCCTCGGCGCGGAGCACCTCGCGCAGCGCGTTGGCCATGCGGTGCGAGACCAGCCGCGTGGCGCCGGCGCATTGCTGCGCGGTCAGCCCCAGCGCCGGGGCGATGGTCTCGTACCCCTCGCCCTCGATCACCCGCCGTCGGAAGACGTCGTAGGCATCCAGGCGGCCCTCGGCCGCCAGTTCGGCGTGGGCTTGGGCGTGGGCGGCGTCCAGCACCGCGATGGCCCAGGCGTGCTCGAAGGCGTTGGTCGCGGTGCGGTCGTCCGCGCCCTCCATGGGGTCGGGGCCTGCTGGCGCGCCAGCGTCTGCCGGGCTCCCGGGCGACAGGTCGGTGAACGGGCGGATCCGGTCGCGCATCCGGTCCCGCACCACGCCTCGGGCGTAGAAGCCCAGCCCGTTCATCATCCAGCGGCGAAGCGGCATGTCGGTGCGGCGCCAGTCGCGCAGGAATTCGGGCCGGGTCACGCGGTCGGCGAAGTAACCCGCCAACAGGTCATCGGGGTCGCCCGCGCGCCGCAACGAGCCGCCTTGCGCGTAGGCACGCAGCGGCGCGTGGTAGCGATCCCAGAGATGCTGCCGCAGCGCGGACTGTGCCTGCCGTCCACGCTCCACGCGGAGTCCGCCGTCTGCCGACGCGGACTCGCACTCGTCGATGATCGTCAGCTGCGCGTCGATCCACGTGGCATGCGTGGAGGGAAAGTGGTCGACCCGGGGCATGTCCCGGAGGGTACCCCGCCTCGCCTCACTCGAACTTGCCGCGATCCACGATCCGGAAGTCGTACAGCCCCGCGAGTTGCTTGGCGTCCAGCCGCTCCAGGTGGTTCAGCTTCTCGACGAGCGGCTTGGGATCATCCATCGCGAGCGCGCCCAGCCGCTCGAACTTGTTCGCGAGGATGCCCTTCAGGTCGGCCGTGGTGTTGCGGGCGTGGCCGCTCGGATACATCACGAATCCGCTGTCGAGGCTGCGTCCGTCGGTCGTGGTGATGACCACGCTGGTCGGGATGCCGTCGGGATACTTGGCGTCGTACTCGGGCCCGCCGTGCTCGAAGGTCATCTTCTCCATGTACGCACGGGTGGTCTTGTTCGCGATGGCCGCGGGGTCGTAGTCGTGCGGCGAGAGGAACAGCGTCTTCCACATCGCGTCGTTGTCGTCGGCGATCCTCCCGGTCTTCATCTCGGCGGCCTTCTCGACGGCCTTCCGAAGCAGGGTGCCCACGATGTAGACCATCGAGTGGTCCGCGCTCTGGCGGGTCTTGGGGTCGCGCTTCGCCGGGTCGCCGATGATGCCAAAGGCCGGCTCGTAGGCCACGATCTTGATGCCCTTGATGGTCTCGGGCCTCTCGAGGATCTCCGGGTGCTTGCGCATCAGGTCGATCATGCCCTGCAGCGCGCCCGCGGACTGGTGCTCGTAGAGGCCGAGCTTGAAGTGCATGCCCATCACCGCGAAGTCGTCGCCCTGGGTCGACATGACCAGCGGGAACGGGCTGTCGCCCTGCGTCTTCTCGAACTGGCGGAACATGCTCTCCGGGTTGCGGAAGATGTCCTTCGGGCCAATGAAGCCGCGCATCGATCGCATCATGCTCAGCACGGCCACCTCGGTGCTGATGGCCGCGCTGGCGCCCTTGGAATCCGACAGCTGCTTGCCGGCGCGGATCGCGCGCCACGGGATGTAGTGCGCCACCACCATGCCGATGGCGCTCTCGATCTGCTCGGGGGTGGCCCCCATCATGGCGCCCCAGGTAGCAGCGCTGGCGATCGCGCCGTGCACAACGTGGTCGATCTTGTAGGTCTTGAGGCTGAACACCTCGGCCAGGCGTCCCCGGATCTCGTCCGAGAGCATCATGCCCTTGAGCGCCCAGGCGCCGTCATGTCCCTTCATCTGCGCCGCGGCGATGGCCACGGGATAGAAGTCGTTGTGCCCGAACTCGCCGGCGGTGAAGCCGAGCTCCTTGCGGAACCCGAAGTTGGTGCCGTTGGAGTCCCACTCGCGCACGGCCGAGCTGTTGGCAACGATCGCCTTCTCGGGGGCGACCTTCACGGTGCTTCCGAAGAACGGCACGCCGGTGTCGCGGCGGTACTCGAGCGCCTCCTCCCGCAGCAGGCACGGCGCGTTGGTGCCCAGCGCGATCGCGCTGATGCCGCAGAGCACGCTGTCGGTATGGAACAGCTTGGTGCGGTCCTCCACCAGGGCGCCCGGCCGGGCGTTCTGCATGAAGTCGCAGGCGAATTGGCCGATGCCGAGGGCTTGGTTGACGTTGGGCTTGAGTTCGACGGACATGGGGCGGACAGCATAAATCCCGCCGGGGGTGGCGATGCATCCGGCGCCCCGAAATGGGCACGGGTTTCCCGGAAGGGAAGTGCCCCGCGAAAAGGAGTACGGGGTTAACCCGGATACCTTTTATGTGGTCAGCGCGTCGAGGAGTTCGAGCACGCCCTTGCCCTCGGTGGCCACGGTCTCGAGGATCGGGCGGCCCGCGGCCACGTCCAGCAGCTCGCGCACCAGCTTCGCCTCGCCGGCGTGATCGGCCTTGTTGGCCACGAACAGGTCGGCGATCTCCAGGATCCCCGCCTTGTCCATCTGGACCGAGTCGCCCATGCCCGGCACCACGACGACCGCGGTCCGATCCACGTGCTGGCGGATCGCCACGTCGTTCTGTCCGGCACCCACCGTCTCGATGATGAGCGTGTCGAACCCGCCCGCGCCGATCAGGCCGATGATGTCCGGCAGGCTCCGGTAGTCCTCGCCGACGATGGCGAGCGACCGGTAGAAGACCTTGTCGTCCACGGCGTTGAAATCCACGCGCAGGCGGTCGCCGAGGAGGGCGCCTCCGGTGATCGGGCTCATCGGGTCGAAGGCCACCACCGCGATGCGCTGCCCGCGACGGACGGCCTCGTTCGCCATCGCCGCCACCAGCGTGCTCTTGCCAGCCCCGGGCGAGCCGGTGATGCCGACCACGCGGGCCGGGCGCTTCATCGCCGTGCCGGACGGCAGGGTGCCCGCGTGCGCCATCGAGATCTGCCGCGCCAGCACCGCCTCCGGCGCACCGCCGGCCAAGGGCGCGTACGGACGCACGCAGGCGCGCACGCTGTCGACGATCTCGTCCATTCCGGTGCCGGTGTGGTAGATCCGGGCGACGCCAGCGTCGAGGAGCGCCTGCACGTCCGACTGGGGGATGATCCCGCCCACGTTGACTGGGATGTCCGGGCGACCCACGGCCTTCAGTTCGGCCAGTAGTCGCGGCACCAACACCAGGTGCGAGTTCGACATCATGCTCGCCGCCACGCAGTCGACATCCTCGTCGCGCGCGCCGATCGCCAGGCTCCGGGGCGTCTGCCACAGGCCGCTGTAGACCACGTGTATGCCGGCGTCGCGCATGACGCGCGCGATCAGCTTCACGCCGCGGTCGTGGCCATAGAGGCCCATCTTGCCGAGCATGACGCGCGGGCGGTGGGGAAGGTCGGCGCAGCGATCCTGCTTGGGGATCGCCGTCGTGGGTTCGGCGGTGGCGCGCATGGTTCAGCCGTTGGGGGATTCGCCGGCGGGGGACTCCGGGACCGGACCCCGTGCCGCGGCCTCCGCCTCGGCGCGGATCTTCTTCAGGTCGCGGGCGTCGTCGGTCCAGTCCTCGGGGTACCGGGCGGACGCGATGGCGCCCACGATCAGGTGCATGTTCCGGTACTTGTAGTCGTCGAGCACGATGGTCCGGCCATCCGCGAGCTTCACGGTCGCGATCGACTTGCTCATCCAACGACTCATGTCGATGTCGGCGATGGCGTCGCGCCCGATGCGGCCTTCGGGGGCCACCAAGGTGCCGTCGTCCTCAAGCCGGTAGTTCCGTCGGGCCGCGGCGAGCCATGCCCAGAGGAACCAAGGGACGCCCAGCACGCCGCATCCCACCATGTACATCCACAGCTGCACCGGTCGGTCATACGCGGCCGGCGGGGTGGGGCGCCCCTTGTCAACGGTGGCGGTCAAGTCCTTGTATTCGAGCTTCTCCTCGGCGGAGACGGCCTGGCCCTTGGCCTGCAGCTCCTCAAGCCGCTTGGCCGCGGCGTCGTAGGTGGCCACGGCCTGTTCCTTGCGGGGAATCGTGACGAAGTAGTCGTACGCGCCCCACAGGGCCAGCACCATGCAGATCGCCGCGTACAGGACGTTCCACCACTTCTGGCGGGGCTGGAGCGTGGTCTCGAGAGCCATGGCACGAGTGTAGCGGTCAGCGGCGCGGGCCCGGAGGGGTCGTGGGTGCCGCCCCCGTGGCCTTCGGCGGGGCCGCGGGTTCGGCCGCGGGCGTCGGCTCCGCGGCCTTCGGCGCGGCGGCGGCGCCGTTCGATTCGGTGGTGCCCGGCGCGGAGCCTGCAGCGACCGGGGGTTCCGCCGCAGCCGCGGCCTGTTCGGGTCTGGCTTGCGCTTCGACGGGGGCGCTCTCGTCGCCCACGGGCTTGCCCTCGGTGCCGTCCACCAGGTCGAAGATCCGCACGGCCTTCCATCCATCGCGCCAGCGCTCAACGAGCGCCGTGTGCCGGGGGTCCTCGAGGTACGCGCGGTACTCGGCGTTGGTGCGGAATCCCACGTAGATGCCGACGTCGTAGTCGTTGAGCACGGTGACGCGCTTGCTGACCAAGGGCACGCCGCAGCTGTACGCCGCCACGGCCTCGATCGACGGCAGCGCCCGGTCGCAGTCGGCCACAAGTTCCTGCACGCGCGACGGATCCTTCAGTTGGATCAACACCAGGTGCGTGATCGGGGCGGTCCCGAGGTCCGCCTTGCGCTCAAGCGCGATTGCCTCGGGCGCAGCGGTGCATGCGGCGAGCAGCGTGGAGGCTGCGCCAACCAGGGGAGCGAGCCATGCTGCGCGGCGGGCGCGCGAACGGTCGTGGGGTGCCGCGTGGGCCATCGGGCCAGTGTAGGCCGGATCAGGAAAGAGAATCCCCCTGCTGCGCGGGTGGGCGTGCGCAGCAGGGGGGGAGGAACGAGCGCGCCCGAGGGCGCAGCGTCGTCGGAGTTGACGCGATGGGGCGGGGCGTCGGGCAACAGTCTCCCTTCCGGGTGCGCCCGCGGCGGGCGCCGAAGCGCCTGCATGCGGTCGCATGGGGGCATCCATTCCCAGGACAGGGGGCCGAAGTGCGCGTTGTCCGTGCTCGTCCGGCCTGCAAGGAGGGTCCATCCACTCGCTGACCGCCGTCGGCTCCCGCCCGCATCGCGTCGATTGTCGCGCCGATGCACGGGTCGGAGTCCGTGCAGCGGCGCATGTTCCGTGTCTCGTTGGCTGGGTGCTCTCCGTCGGGCGAGGCGCGCTGCCATGCGCGTCCCTGCCGGTGATCGGGGTCCCCGCCGTGCGGTTCCCCATCCTTGGGGACACCGCACGGCGGGAGGTCTGGTCGGCGGGGCGCGCGGCCCCGCGGGGTTCAGGAGCAGCCCATTGACGTACCGCAGTTCAGGCAGCGGTAGCAGGTGCCGTTGCGCACGGTGATCTCACCGCAGGTGCTGCACGGCGGCGCATCGCCCATCAACTGCGCGTTCGACTGCGTCATCACGCTCGCCGACGCGCCGGCCTCGGCGACGGTCACGGTCTCCACGACCGTGGTCCTCGAGACGGCCCCACCCGAAGCATCGATGATCGACTCGGCGCGCACGCCGGTCACGGTGCGCGTCGACAGGATCGAGTGCACGTCCGCGCTCGCCCGGCCGTCGCCGGACCCGTGGTGCGGGGACGTGGGGCTCGCTGAGGTTCCGTCGTGCGCGTTCGCGGACGGCCGATCGTGCCATGCAGCCTCCTTGCTGGGGGTGTGGGCGGCGCTTCCTGCGCCACCGGTTCCGGCATTGCCGGCGGGGAGTTCAGCGGGACGGGCGCGTCGTGGGGCGTTCTCCTCGCGGAACCCCTCGATGAACTGCATGCCCAGCCAGCGGAAGATGTAGTCGACCAGGCTCTTGGCGAAGGGGATGTCCGCGTTGGCGGTCATGCCCATCGGTTCGAAGCGCTGGTGCGCGAACTTGTTCACGATGCTCTCCACCGGCACGCCGTACTGGAAGGCCAGGCTCACCGCGGTGCCCAGCGAATCCATCAGGCCGCCGATGGTGGAGCCTTCCTTGGCCATGGTGATGAACAGCTCGCCGGGCTTGCCGTCCTCGTAGAGGCCGACGATCAGGTAGCCCTCGTGGCCGGCCACGTTGAACTTGTGCGTGATCGACTCACGGGTGTCGGGCAGGCGCCGACGCATCGGCCGCTCGACCACGCGCTCCACGATCCGCTCCTCGACGATGCGCTCGACCTGCACCTCCGCGGACACGGCCTCCTCGAGGCCTTCGGTGTCCTCTTCCTCGCGGAGGTCCTCGGCGTCGGTCTTGTCGCTCTTGGTGCTGAGCGGCTGGCTGAGCTTGCAGCCGTCGCGGTACAGGGCGTTCGCCTTCAGGCCCAGCTCCCAGCTCAGCCGGTAGCACGCGCCGATCTCGTCGACCGATGCCTCGTTGGGCAGGTTGATGGTCTTGCTGATGGCGCCCGAGATGAAGGGCTGCGCCGCCGCCATCATGCGGATGTGACCTTCGGGCGCGATGTAGCGCGTGCCCAGGTTGCCGCAGCGGTTGGCGCAGTCGAAGACCGGCAGGTGCGAGTCCTTCAGGTGCGGTGCGCCCTCCACGGTCTGGGTGCCGCAGATGCGGAGGTTCAGGGCCTCGATCTGCCGCTTGCCCAAGCCCAGCGCCCGCAGGCCGTTGAAGCCCATGTCCGTCCGGGCCTTCTCGATGTCGATGCCGCGGGCCGCCAGCAGGCGCTCGGGCATGCTCCAGGCGCCGAAGGCGAAGGAGATCTCGAAGAAGGTGGGCAGCCGGTTCTCGAGCGCCACCAGTTCGTCACCGGTGTAGCCCGCTTCGGCGAGGAAGTCGCGGAACGACGGGCCGTGGGCCGGGAGGGTGCCGTCCTCGTTGGGCATCGGCGTGTCGAGGCTCAGCGTCCCCATGACGTACGCCACGATGTCGTCGACCTGGGCGGAGGAGTAGCCGAGCGCCACGAGCGCCGGGCGCAGCGACTGGTTGGCGATCTTGAAGTACCCGCCGCCGGCCAGCTTCTTGAACTTGGTGAGCGCGAAGTCGGGCTCGACGCCGGTCGTGTCGCAGTCCATCAGCAGTCCGATGGTGCCGGTGGGCGCGATCACGGTGACCTGCGCGTTGCGGAAGCCATGCTTCTTGCCGAACGCCAGGGCATCGTCCCAGGCGGCGGTGGCGCGCTCAAGCATGTCGGCGGCGTTGGCCAGCGTGACCTTGCCTGCCGCGAACGTGTCGTGGTCGATCGGGACCGGCGAGATGCGCAGCGACTCGTACTTGCCGGAGTCGCGGGCGGTGCCGTGCGCGGCCAGGCGGTGGTTGCGGATCACGCGGAGCATGTGCTCCTTGTTCGCCTTGTACCCGTCGAAGGGGCCGTGCTCGGCGGCAAGCACGGCGCTCGCCGCGTAGGAACGCCCGGTGAGGATCGCGGTGAGCGCGGCGCAGACGGCGCGTCCGGCATCGCTGTCGTAGGGGATGCCCGCCTGCATCAGCATGGCGCCGAGGTTGGCGTAGCCGAGGCCGAGGGTGCGGTACTTCCAGCTGAGCTCGGCGATCTCCCGCGAGGGGAAGCTGGCCATCAGCACGCTGATCTCGAGGACGACGGTCCACAGGCTGATCGCGTGCTCGTACCCCTCCAGGTCGAACGTGCGCGACTCCGAGTCGTAGAACTTGAGCAGGTTGATCGACGCGAGGTTGCACGCCGTGTCGTCGAGGAACATGTACTCGCTGCACGGGTTGCTGGCGTTGATGCGGCCGCCCTCGGGGCAGGTGTGCCAGGCGTTGATGGTGCTGTCGTA
>JBJOIF010000099.1:0-3066 GCA_046047335.1 Planctomycetota bacterium
TCACCGGTCCGGCCGGCACCACGGTCACCCTGAGCATGGCGCGGGAGGGCGCGCCCGAGGCGATCGACATTCCCCTGGTGCGTGAGCGCATCAAGATGTACTCGGTGCAGGGCTGGCGGAAGACCGGCTACAACGCCCGGTCCGAGCCGCAGTGGGAGTGGTTTGTCGATCCCGACGCAGGCATCGGGTACGTGCGACTCACCGGGTTCAACGAGGACACGTTCACCGACTTCCTCAAGGCCATGCGGGAGATGAGCATGCAGCGGCCGATCAACGGGCTGATCCTCGACCTGCGCGGCAATCCTGGCGGCCTGCTGACCAGCGCCGTGTCCTTCGTCAACGTGTTCCTGAAGAGTGGCCGCATCGTGAGCGTCGAGGACCGCGAGGGTCGCGAGGTCCAGGCGTACAACGCCCAGCGCCGCAACGCGCCGCTGTCGGACATCCCCACGGTCGTGCTCATCAATGAAGGCAGCGCCAGCGCGAGCGAGATCGTCTCGGGCGCGCTTGAGGCGCACGACGCTGCCGTGGTCATCGGCGAGCGGAGCTTTGGCAAGGGAAGCGTGCAGGAGGTTCACGAGCTTGAGGGTCGCGGGCTGGACGCCAAGGCCACCGTCAAGTTCACCGTCCAGCACTACCTGCTGCCCCCGAAGCCGGGCGAGGCCAAGGGGCGATTGGTCCACAAGAAGCCGGGCAGTTCGGATTGGGGCGTGCTCCCCGACTACGTCGTGAAGCTCACCCCGCGGCAGGTGGAGGAGATCAACACCCTGCGGGCGTCCGCGGACGATGTGCCGCAGGAAGCCGCCGAGGGCATGATCCCGGGGCCCACTCCCACGGAACCCGAAGCGGATGGAGCGCCCGTGGCGTCGGCGCCGAAGACCCCGCGTGACCCCGCGGAACTGATCACCAAGGGCCTCGATCCACAGCTCGAGACCGCGGTGGTGCTGCTTCAAGGGCAGGCGCTGGGCCGGACCGCGGCGTCCACCGACGCGCCCGCCACGCCGGCGCAGCGCCCGGCCGGGCCGGCCACGCGCGTTCCTTCCTAGGGTTTCCGCGGCGATTGCCGGACGCGGCGATTGCGCCTATCTTTATGGGTCTGTTTCCCGGCCCGCTCGGCCGGCGCCGTGCGTTCGGTGCCGGGCGTTCGCGGATCCTCGGAACGATCATCCATGACCACCATGCAGACCCCCGCGTCGGCCTCCCCGTCAGTTCCCCCGGGCGCTCCCGTGGAGCAGGTGCACGCCAAGGTGTTCGGCGCCACCGAGCACCTTCGGCCCACGCCTGCCGCCCCGGCAGCCACGCCGGAGCAGATGAAGGAGTGGCTCCGCCAGATGCTCCTGATCCGGGAGTTCGAGGTGCGCTGCATGCAGGCGTACCAAGAGAAGAAGATCGGCGGCTTCTGCCACGTCTACATCGGCCAGGAGGCCGTGGCGGTGGGCTGCACCGCCGCGGTGGAGCATCGTGACCCGATCGTGACGGCCTACCGCGACCATGGCCACGCGCTGGCCCGCGGCATGGACCCCAAGCACTGCATGGCCGAGATGTTCGGCCGCATCGGCGGGTGCGCGAAGGGCAAGGGCGGGTCGATGCACATGTTCGACCGCGACAACAACATGTTCGGCGGGCACGGCATCGTCGGCGCGCAGACGCCGCTCGGCGCCGGCCTCGCGTTCGCGTGCAAGTACATGGACGAGGTGATCGAGGGCGGCCCGAACCGTCGCGTGGCCCTCTGCTTCCTAGGCGACGGCGCGCTGAACCAGGGCGCCTTCCACGAGGCGCTGAATCTGGCGGGCCTGATGGACCTCCCCGTCATCTACGTAGTCGAGAACAACGGCTACTCGATGGGCACCGCCATCGCGCGCGGCACCACCATGGCGCACTCGCTGGTCACCAAGGCCGCCGGCTACGGCATCGACGGGTTCGTCGTCGACGGCATGGACGTGGTCGAGGTGCACGCGGACATGAAGCGCATCGCCGACCGCTGCCGAGAGACCAGCCGTCCGGCCTTCGTGGACATGCGGACCTACCGCTTCAAGGGGCACTCGATGAGTGACCCGCGCAAGTACCGCACGAAGGAGGAGGAGGACGTCTTCGAGGCCGACGACCCGATCGGCAAGCTGCAGCGCCGGATGATGGATGCCGGCATCCTCTCCGAGGACGATTTCCGGGCGATGCAGCGCGCCATCCGCGAGCAGGTGCGCGACGCCGTCGCGTGGAGCGATGCGAGCCCGCCGCCGCCGCTCGAGGAACTGAACACCGACGTGTTCCTGGAGCCGTGGGGCCAGTACACCGGAAGCACGCAGCCGCAGATGAACGGCGGAGCCACGAACCCCCCCGGATTCCGCACCATCGCCACCTCGGAGGACCTGTCGTGAGCGCAGTTCGCGAGATTGAGTTCCGTGACGCCCTCCGCGAGGCCATGAGCGAGGAGATGCGCCGCGACAAGCGCGTCATGCTCATGGGCGAGGAGGTCGCCCAGTACAACGGCGCCTACAAGGTGAGCCGCGGCATGCTCGACGAGTTCGGGCCTCGACGGATCATCGACACGCCCATCTCCGAGAGCGGCTTCGCCGGCATGGCGATCGGGGCCGCGATGATGGGCCTCAAGCCGATCGTGGAGTTCATGAGCTGGTCGTTCAGTCTGGTGGCTGCCGACCCGATCCTTAACAACGCTCCCAAGATGCTTTACATGTCGGGCGGCCAGTTCGGCTGCTCGGTGGTGTTCCGGGGCAACGACGGCGCCGGCGGCCAGCTTGGCAGCACGCACAGTTGGTGCGTCGAAGGGCTGTATTCGAACGTGCCCGGCATCAAGATCGCCATCCCGTCGAACCCCTACGACGCCAAGGGGCTGCTGAAGACATCGATCCGCGGCAGCGACCCTGTGTTCTTCCTCGAGAGCGAGCGCATGCTCGGCAACAAGGGCCACGTGCCCGAGGAGGAATACCTGATCCCGTTCGGCCAGGCCGCGGTCATCCGCGAGGGAACCGACTGCACGCTGGCCAGCTGGGGCCGCCCCGTCCACTTCTGCATGGAAGCCGCCGAGGAGCTGCAGAAACAGGGCATCTCCTG
>JBJOIF010000100.1:0-5534 GCA_046047335.1 Planctomycetota bacterium
CGTCCTCACCGTCGGGCTGCAGGCCTTGATCAACATCGCGGTCGTGACGGGCTTGGCCCCAACCAAGGGAATCGCGCTGCCGCTGATGTCACGCGGCGGCACCGGATGGATCCTCACCTGCCTCTCCCTGGGCATGGTGGTGGCGATGGACCGTGCCGCCGACCGCACTCGGCGCGAGTTGGGCGAGCCGATCCCCGGTGAGGCCGACGACGATGCGCCCGCGGCCATCGCTCCCGGAACCACCGACGGCGTTGCGGGCATCGCATGACCGCCCTGAAGCGCACCGTGGTGCTCGCGGGCGGCGGCTCGGGTGGCCACCTGAGCCCGGGCCTTGCGATTGCCGAACGCATGGTCGAGCTGGTGCCCGGCATGAGGCCGCTCTTCATCTGCTCGGAGCGGCCGATCGATGCGCAGATGCTCGGCGATGCCCACGTCGAGTATCGGCCGATTCCAGCCGAAGGGCTCGGCCGGTCCCCGGCCAAGCTGTGGCGCTTCGTGCGCGCGCACCTCGCCGGGGTTCGGGCCGCACGCCGGATCCTGCGCGAGGAAGGTGGCGAGCACGTGATCTCGCTGGGCGGATTCGTGACTGGCCCCGTCACGCAGGCGGCGCGCGGCCTGGGGATCCCGATCACGCTGGTGAACCTGGACGCCACACCCGGCCGCGCGAATCGGTGGGTGGCGCGCCGCGCGCAACGCGTACTGAGCGCGTGCCCGACGCCCGGCCTGCCGGACTTCGCGGAGGGCGTGGTGGGCATGCCCCTGCGCCGCAGTGCCCTGGCGCCCGCCAGCCGTGCCGTCTGCCGAGGCGAACTGGGGCTTGATCCGGTGCGCCCCACGCTCCTGGTGACCGGGGCGTCGCAGGGGGCCTCGAGCCTCAATGCGCTGATGGTGGCGTTTGCGCTCAAGCATCGTGACCTGCTCGCGCACTGGCAGGTGCTGCACCTGGCGGGCCCGCGCAGTTCGCCGTCCGCCGCCGAGCTGGACGCCGGGTACGCACGGGCCGGAGTGCGCGCGCTGGTGCTGCCGTTCCTCAACGAGATGGGGTTGGCGTGGGGTGCCGCCGAGCTGGCACTGAGCCGCGCCGGGGCCAACAGCGTGGCCGAGGCGGAGGCAAACCGCGTCCCGACCGTGTTCGTGCCGTACCCGTATCACGCCGACCTGCACCAAGAGGCGAACGCGAAGCCGCTGATCGATGATGGTGCCGCGGTGTTGGCCTACGACCGCATCGACGTGACCGCCAACATGCAGTCGATCGGCGAACCGCTGGAGGCTTTGGTGGCCGACGGTCGTCTCCGCGACGCCATGGAGGAGCGGCTGCGGGCGCGGCCCGCCGTGGACGCGGCCGAGACCATCGCGCGCACCGTGCTTGGCGTGCGCGGACGCGTCAGCGCCTGAGTGGCCGTCCGCCGGGGATCACTCGACCGTGGGCAGCCAGGCCGCCAGCAGGTCGACCACCGCGGCCAGGTCGGACGTATGCATCATCTCGGTAGTGGTGTGGATGTAGCGCGTGCCCGCGCCCAGCGCCACGCATCGTGCGCCGCGCCCCGAGCGCTGGATCGCGGCACCATCCTGGCCACCGCGAGGCAGGATCGCCCGCTGGTGCGGGATCCGGTGCCGGCGCGCCACGGTGCAGAGTTCCTCGACGAGGCGGTGGTCGCTGATCATGCTGCTGTCCTGCACCATGATCGCGGCGCCGTCGCCCTGGGCGGTCACGCGCTGGCTGTCGGGCACGCCCGGCGTGTCGCACGCGAGGTTGACGTCGAGGCCCACGCCGATGTCCGCGCCCACCTGGTTGGCGGCGGTGGTGGCGCCGCGCAGGCCCACCTCTTCCTGGGTGCAGAAGGCCACCACGATGTCGGCCGCGTGCCGCTGGCCCTTGCGCGCGATGCGCCGCAGTGCCTCGATGGCCACGAAGCACGCCATCCGGTTGTCGAGGGCTTTGCTGACCACCTTGAGCGGCGTCTCGAGGAAGGGCTGGTCAGGCACCACGTAGTCCCCGACCTTGACGGCGCGGCGCACCGCGTCGGCGGCCATGCCAAGGTCCACGAAGAACTCCTCGACGCCCGGCACCTTGGTGCGCTCGGCCTCCGAGGAGATGTGGATCGGCTTGCCGCCCGGGTTCATCACTCCCTTGAGGTCGCCGCCGTCGGTGACCACGGTGACCCGGTTGCTGAACAGGTTGCGGGTGTCGAATCCACCCGCGGCGTTCAGCCACAGGAAGCCCTTGTCATCGACGTGACGGACGTAGAAGCCGATCTCGTCCATGTGCGCCGCCAGCAGGATCCGCGTCGGCTTGCCGGTGCGCCCCTTGCGCGACGCGGTGGCGCGCCGCGTGCAGATCAGGGAGCCCATGGCGTCCACGTGGTGCTCGTCGAACAGCCCGCCGCCCGCCTTGCCCAGCACGGTCTTCTCGATGAGCGCGCGCACGCGCTCCTCGCGGCCGGGGATGCCGGGGGTCTCGCACAGTCGACGCAGGAGATCGAGGTCAAGCTTCATGGGGCCGCGATGGTAGGCGATCGACCTATGCTTGCGGGATGCACCCCCCGGCACTGAAGGCGGAGCATGAGCGGTACGCGCGCGTCGAGCAACTGCGGCTCGGTGGCGTTCCCGTGGAGGTCGAGTGGATGCCCTACGGCTCCTCGGCCGACGGTGCCGCTGGACCGGAGATCGTGGCCGGCTACGGCCTTCTGGAACTGGAGTACGCAGCCTTCCGTCGTGGTGCCGCCGTGGTCGACCGATCGTGCCGCGGCACGATCGCGGTATGGGGTGCCGACCGCGTCGAGTTGATGAATCGGCTCGTCACGCAGGAACTCAAGGGCATGGCGGCGGGGGATGTCCGCGCTGGCTTCCTCCTGAACCGCAAAGGCCGGATCGACGCCGACCTGTTGTTTGCGGAGGTTCCCGAGCCCGGCGACCTGCCGCCGATGCTGGTGGACGTGGATGTCCATGATGCTGCCGCGGCCGCGGCCGCGATCGCCGGGTTCGTGTTCTCCGAGGATGTGCGCGTGGAGGACCAGTCGTCGCCATGGGCGCGCCTGGCGGTCCACGGGCCCGGGGGAGCCGACCTCCTGTCCAATGCCGGGGCCGACGATGGTGCCCTGGAGGCCCTGAACCAGAACATGCGCTGCGTCCGGACCGCGCTGGCCGGAGCCCCGGTGGTGCTGGTACGCCGCGACCAGTGCGCCTCGCCCGGGGTCGAGGTGTTCGTGCCGGCGGTCGACGCCGCGCGCGCGTGGGACGCGCTGGTCTCGCAGCACGATGCCCGCGAAGGCGGACGCCGCCGGGCCCGGCCCGCGGGTTGGCACGCGTACAACGTCGCGCGCATCGAAGGGGGTACGCCGCTCCACCACGTGGACTTCGGCTCCGACAGCCTGCCCCACGAAACCGGGATCCTTGGAGACCGGGTCAGCTTCCGCAAGGGCTGCTACCCGGGGCAGGAGGTGGTGGCGCGCATGGAGAGCCTGGGCAAGCCGAAACAGCGGTTGGTGGCGCTGCGCATCGCCGAGGATGCGCTCCCCACCGCGGGAAGCCCCGTGTTCGAGCGCGGCCCCGATGGCGAGCCCGCCAATCCCGTGGGAACGGTCACCAGCAGCACCCTGAGCCCGATGCTCGGCGCCGCCAGCGTGGCGTTTGCCATGGTGAAGACGGCGCATACGGCGCCGGGGACGGTGCTCCTGGTTCCTGCCGAGGGTGGACGGGCGACAGCCACGGTGCAGCCGGCGCTCCGACTCTTGCCGGCCGCGGAGGTGGGGACGTGACCGAGTCCGCAACGACCGACGATGGCGCCGTGCGCGACGAGGTGGGAATGCAGGCCTCGCCGGAGACGGTGCTCCTGATTGGCGGACTGCTGCTGACCGTGGTGCTCTTTGCGGTGTTCATCCCGTTCCTCGCCCGCATCTGGCGGGAGGATGCCGCTCGCCGAGGCTCCGGGAAGGGTGGGGCATGACCAGCCAGCGCGTGCGCATCACGGAGGTGGGTCCGCGCGACGGCCTGCAGAACGAGCGTCGTCCGGTGCCGACCGATCGCAAGGTGGCCTTCGTTGACGCCCTGTCGCGCGCGGGTTTCCCCGAGATCGAGGTCTCGAGCTTCGTGAACCCGGCGCGCGTGCCTCAGCTTGCGGATGCGGCCGAGGTGTTCGCGCGCATCGAACGTCGGGCCGGCACCGTGTACTCGGCCTTGGTGCCGAACGAGCGGGGGCTGGATGCGGCGCTTGCGGCGCGCGTCGACAAGGTGGCCGTGTTCGCTGCGGCCAGCGAAGGTTTCAGCCGTGCCAACACCGGCGCATCGATCGCCGACGTGCTCGATCGTCTGGCACCGGTGGTGCGGCGTGCGCGGTCGCTCGGACTGCCGGTGCGCGGCTACGTCAGCTGCATCGTCCGATGCCCGTACGACGGCCCCGTGGCGCTCGGGCAGGTGCGCGACGCGTGCGAGCGGATCCTGGACCTCGGGGTCACGGAGGTCGACCTCGGCGAGACGCTCGGGGTGGCACAGCCCGACGACATCCGGCGCGTCCTGGGTGCACTGGGCGAACGGCTGCCGCCCTCGGCGGTCACGCTGCATGTGCACGACACCAACGGGCAGGGCGTGGCCAATGCGCTGGCGGCGCTCGAGATGGGCGTGCGCAGCTTCGACTCGAGCGCGGGTGGTCTCGGCGGGTGCCCGTTCGCGCCCGGAGCGCGTGGCAACGTCTCCACCGATGCCCTCGTGCAGGCGGTCGAGGGTGCCGGTTACTCGACGGGCGTCGATCGCGCGGCGCTCGCCCGGGCCACGGCGTCCATCGTCCAGGCTCTGGCCGACGCGTCCACCTGACGCCACTCGCCCTTGCGTCGCGCCAACGGGGCGATGGCGACCGACTCGCCGTCGATCCGGACGACATGCGGCGTGCCGGGGAAGGTGAAGCTGCCGGTGTTCAGCACCAGGCTGCCCCGCACCATCCACGCGCCGGCCTTGTGGGAATGCCCGGCCACCGACACCAACGGCCTCGGCCTTCCCGCAAGCGCGGCGTATTCGGCCGCGCGTTCGATGAACCGCGCCGAGAGCTCCGGGAACATTCGCCACCAGCCGATCACCTGCGGGAAGGTCCACGGTCGCGTGGCCATGCCGGCCAGCACCTCGACGGTGCCGGCCGCTTCCTCGAGGGAACGCTCGGCGATCGATGCGGCCCGTGCCGCATGCAACGACCGTTCCGGTTCCGGCGTCCCGACGCGGGCGGCGTGCTCGGCATGAAACGCCTCCGCCGCGCGCCGGGCGTGGCGCGCCCACGGGGCGATCGCCGGGTGGAACGCGTGGCCGTGCGTCACCAGCACCCGCCCACCGGCGCGCCAGGCGAGCAAGTCGCCCGAGCCCGGATCGTGGTTTCCTTCGATGCGCACCATGACCGCCCCGGCGCGGCGGATGACCTCGCCGAGCGCCCCGATCGCATCGCGGGCGCGCGAGGCCAGCCTCGACGTCGACTCCTCGGCCGCATCGCCGTTGATGATCACCTCGGTGCAGCCTTCGATCACCGGGGCGAGCGCGTCCGGTGCCGGTGCGCC
>JBJOIF010000101.1:0-17989 GCA_046047335.1 Planctomycetota bacterium
CCCGGCACGCGCGCGTACGACCGCGACGTCTGGCAGACGCTGCTCTACCACCACGACAAGATCCGGCGCGAGGTGAAGCGGTTGCCCAACGGGCTTGCGGCCGTGACCGAGAGCGACGACCCGGCGGTGGCGGCGCTGATCAAGGACCACACGCTGGCGATGAAGGATCGCATGGAGTCGGGCGCCCGGGTTCGGGCGTGGGATCCAGTGTTCCGAGAGCTCTTTGACCGCCATGCCAAGGTCAAGCTCGAGGTCGTCCTGACCGAGAAGGGCGTGAGCATCATCGAGACCACCGACGATCCCGAGACGCTCCGCCTGCTCAAGTCGCACTCCGCAGGCGTCACCGACATGGTTCGGGAGGGCGGACGCGCATCGCAGCGGGAGACGCCCTTCGTGAACGACTGACGCCGCCCGCGGGCCGGGCATCGCCCGGCACGCATCAACCGATCTCAAAAGCGCAGCAACCGAGGCCTCGGGCCTCGGTTGCAAGCTTGAGAGCGGGTGAAGGGACTTGAACCCTCGACATCCACCTTGGCAAGGTGGCACTCTACCACTGAGTTACACCCGCAAACGTCCGGTCGGGCGCGCGATCCGCTGCTTCGAACATCGCGCGCGCCCGATCTCGGAACGAGGAATCGTACTGCAGCCCGGGGGTTCATGCAAGTGCTTCGGCCGCTTGATAACTGCGGGGGGCCCCGCCTTGCACGGCGTTGCGCGCTCAACTCACCGCACCGGCCCCCACGCTGCAAGCAGGATCCCTAGGTCCGCGCCGTCGACGATGCTGTCGCGGTTCAGGTCCGCCGCATTGGCGCCGACTTCACCGAACGCGTTCAGCAACACGCCCAGGTCGTTGCCCATCACCATGCCGTCGCCGTCGAGGTCCGCGCTGCGCGGTCCCAAGACCGGCGTCAGCACCCGCACCCTGCCGGCCGCGCCGTCACCCGCGTTGGGCGCGCCGATCACGACCGCCGCGCCGTCGGTGGCCACCGCGCAACCGAACGCCGACTCGCCGGTGTCGACTTCGATCACGGGCGCACCGATCGTGCCGCGCGACGGCCCCAGTCGATCAAGTCGGTAGATCGCCGCGCGGCCTGCCGCAAGGTCGGTCGCCCCCTCGGCCGTGCCGACCACCATCAATCCATCGCGCAGCGCGATCGCGGAACCGAACCCGGCGCAGTCCTCGGGGAAGGGCGACTCGATCGTGGCAACCAACGCATGCGGCGGCGCCGCGTCGAAGAGATGGACCGCACCCGCCCCCGGATCGCCGATGCGCGGGCCGGGCGCACCGACCGCGAGTACGGCCCCATCGCAGGCGACCGCGCGGCCGAAGCCGGTGGCGAATCCGTCGACGCCCGACGGCGGATCGATCCAGCCCTCGAAGGCCGGCACCCCGGAATCGAATCGGAAGACCGCCACGCGCGGCGCTTCCCACCCATGGCTTGCATAGATGCGATCACCGTGCGCACCCAGCGCCTCGCCGAGCCGGGCATCGACCTGAGGCTCGGGTGAACGAAGCTGTGCGATCCTCGGAAACGTGGTCGCGCCGTCGCGCCGGAAGACCTGCACCAGTCCTTCGTCCCGTACGGACCCGTTCTTGAACGGGGCGCTGACGATCGCGTGCCATGACCCGTTCGTGAACGTCGTGGCCACCGCGTGGCCCACGCGATCGGCCGCCGCGGGGGGACTCGTGACCAGTCCCACCGACGTCCCTTCGCTTGGTGCGCCTCCGGGGTTCGGGAGCGCGATGACCTCTGCCCAGCCGTGGTTGGAGGACGTCGAGGGGCTCCACCAGCTGCGGCTCGGCGATCCGACCACCAAGAACCCCGTACCGTCCTCGAGGCCCGCATAGGCGATCGCCGCGCCGAACGATGCGCCGGATCGGGCGCCTCCTCCCGCAAGCGTCCCGGCCGGAGCCCACGCATCACTCGCAGGGTCGTACCGCCATGCGACGATCGAGCCAGCGTTGGCCGGCGTGCCGCCCACCCAGGGAGTGCCCGCCCAGAGCATGCGCACGGGCTGCGCGCCGACGGTGGTCGGTTGCGACGCCATGCAGAGCACCGCACCGACCGCGGCCCGGGGGACCGGCGGATGCGCGGCCAGTTCGACGGCGGACAGCCGGTCCTCCGCGGCCCACGCCGGAACGGCGGCCATGACGGCGGCGGACAGCGCCCCGCAGCATGCCACGGCATTCCGCCGGCGCGCGCGGCTCGGTACGGGTTCGGCGCGTTCAACGCGCATGGAGCAGGTCCCGTCCGGCGATTCCGCCCGTGGTCAGGAAGTGCGGCGATGCGCGGAACCCCGACTGCGCCGCCTGTCCGCGATAGCCGTTCGAACCGAGGCCCGAGTCCCTACTCCACAGGCCGTCGGATCCAGTCTGCTGGAGCAGTTGAGCGTCGTCCGCGGCGTAGTCCGCCATCGCCGTGAAGGACACGTGACCGTCGAAGAAGACCGCGCCGGGGCGCGAGCCCGGATGGGCGTTGAAGAAGTCCATGACCTCTCCCGAAAGCGCGGGGCTGACGGCTCCGCGGGGGCCTTGGCACATGCGCCACTCCATCATGCGCGTCTTGAGCGTGGGGTAGGTGGCGTGGCTTGCAGGCGGAGTGCGATACGCGTCCAGGCACGTTCCGGGTGCCTGGAACCCGCCCTGCGACGGGGCGCGGAACACGCACGGATTCCAGATCGCGGCGGCGCTGTTGCAGTAGCTGGACGAGGTCTGCGTGGAGTACAACAGGTTGATGTCGGCCATCTCGTGCGCAGACTCGAACGCCGCCGACACCCTCGGGTAGGCCACGAGGTCGTTCGGCGAGTAGTAGACCGGGTCGAAGAAGCGGTCGCACACGTACTCACGGACGCCGCGCATGTTCGGGAGGTAGTAGTTGCCGTCCTGAGTCGGAAAGCCGGAGAACGTGCCCGATGTTCCCCCGACTGCAAGCGGGAGCTCCGTCGCCTTGTACGTGTCCTGCATGGGGTTACAGTAGTTCGCGTGGCCCGGATACGCCGTGCATCCCGGGACGCCTCCGTTTACGTTCCAGTAGTAGCCCCATGTGGAGCCGGCCCCGTCGGTGCCCAGAATCACCGGCGGCGGAGGACAATGGTTCTGCAGGAACGCCCAGCACGTGCTCGACCCCGAGTAGTGACCCATCTCCGGCACCATCGTCGTGTGCTGCTGGCCGTTCCAGCTCGCCTCGTACGCGGCATGCCCCTGGCCGAGCCGCCGCAGGTTATTGGCTGACACCATCATCCCGGAGCGGTGCATGCCGCTGCCGAGCATCGGTGTCGCGACGGCGGCAAGCGTCCCAAGGATCGCCATGCCGGCCACGAGGTCAACCACCGTGAACGCCCGCGTCATGCCAACTGATACGCATTCTGCGTCCTCGGTTCGTCGGAGTTCGCGGAAAATCGGGAACTTCGGCACGTTCACCTCTCGCTGGTTCCACCCCACGCCCGGGAAAATCCCCGCACCGCACGCGCCCGCAGGAACGCCCCCGGCATGACCGCCTCGGGTCGCGCGCCCGTGAGCGCGGCCAGCACGCGGAACACCACGCGAAGCACCGCCGCCACCAACAGCCACAGCACGATCGGAATCACCGTCACCGCGATCGCGCCGAGCACCGCCGGTACCGCGAGCAGCACCGTGACGATGCCGAGCAGCAGGCTGTGCAGCGTCCGCAGTACGGGTTCCGCGCCCCGGGGCGCTTCCGGCGCGTCCGTGACCGACGTCCGCACGTGCGGTGGTCCTGGATCGATGACCTCGCCGGTAACGGGCGTGGTGCGCGTGGCGGTCGTCAGTGGTCGCGGTTCGTCCATGGGCGGGCGCGTGGAAGCTGGGCCGCTGCGGGGTTTAGCATGAACCGATGCGCTCCGTCATCCCCACCGCATCGTCCGCCGTCACCGCGCTCTTGGTCCTCGGGGCGTGCGCCACGAAGCCCACGCCCACGGCGCCGGTCATGGCTGCCCGTGCGGTGGCGCTGCTGTCGGCGGAGTCCGGTCCGGTCGCCGCGCTCGATGGCCCGGCCCAGCGGGGTGCCGCGGTGGCTTTCGCGGCCGATGGTGATGGTCATCTCGGGGCGCTGCCCCCGCTGCACGTCGTTGACACCCGGAGCACCGCATCCGGTGCGGCGCGCGCCGCCGAGATCGCGCTGCAGCCGCGCCAGTTCCACCGGGACCTGCCCGAGGCCGCCGTCGGGTTCGGCTTCACCGACACGGACGTGGCCCTCGGTGGGCTCCCCGCCTTCGCATCCGCCGGCGTTCCCTTCGTGGTGATCGGTGCCACCGCCCCCGACCTGGCGGCGCGCGGTGGCGACGGCGTCTTCCTGGCGTGCTGGACCGACGACGTGCAGGCGCGCGCCGCGGCCGACGTGATGCGCCGATCGTTCGGGTCGCGTGCTGCCGTCGTGTTCGATTCGCGGAGCACCTTCAGCCGCGCGGTCTCCGGACCGTTCCGGCAGCACTTCGGCACGGCGGGCGGAAGCGTCCCGCACGAGTTCGACCTGGCGGCAACCCCGCCGACGCAGCTCGGAGCCTTTGTTGCTGGGATCGGGCCACAGGTCGACGCGGTGTACGTGGCGTGTGAGCCGGGCGACGTCGCCCCGGTGCTCGAGGCCATTCGGCGAGTGCTTCCCGAAATTCCGGTGATGGGCGCCGACTCGTTCGACTGTCCGGCCTCCGACGAAGTGGCCGGTGCGCCCGCAGACCGCATCTGGTTCACCACGCACGCGTGGTTTGGCGAAGGCGCACCGCCGGAAGCGCTCGCGTTCGCGACCCGGTACCAAGCGATGCACGGGGTTCCGCCCGACAGCGCATTCGCCGCACTTGGCTTCGATGCCGCCACCATCGTGCGGCGCGCGTGGGATGCGGCGGCGGCCGCGGGACGTGCCGGCGATCCCGCCGCGATCCGGGAGTCGCTTGCCGCCGTGCGCGACCATCGCGGGGCGAGCGGCGTGATCGACTACGCCGGCGGACGGGTGCCTCGCAAGGACGTCTGGATCGTGCGGGTGAGCGGTGGCCGGCGCAGCCTCGTCGAGGCGTGGCGCGATCGCACGGGGCGCTGAGGGATCCGGATCGCGATCCCAATCAGGGGCAGGCGCCCCATGCCGAAAGCAGCGCGCCGAGGTCAAGCCCGTCCACGAAGCCGTCGCCATTGAGGTCGGAGGCACGATCGGTGGTGCCCCAACGTGCGAGGAGCGCCCCGAGGTCGGCACCGTTGACCAGTCCATCGCGCACCAGGTCGCCGGTGCACACGGTGGGCGTGCTGGTGGGATCGGCTGGATTGCTGCCGGCGTCGATCTCGTCGCGGTCGAGGTGGCCGTCGCCGTCACGGTCGATGCCGAGCCGGCGCGCCATGCCTGCCGGCACCAGGGTGTAGGTGGTCTCCTGACCGGCGACGGACGCGGCAAGCAGCGCCGCCGGGCTGGTGGGGGCCTCACTCTCGCGGTCGGGCACGAAGGCGCCGGCCTGCAGCACCCAGCCACGCATGACGCCGCCGCGCACGCCCTTGGCCACCAGGCCCACCTGTGCCGACTGGGTGGTGGCGATGCCGACCAGCTGCGAGATGCGTGCGTCGTCGTCGCCAACGCCTCCCGCGTTGGCGGCGGTGGCTTGCTGTCCCACGCCGGCGTGCGTGTCGGTGCCGAAGCTCAGGCAGAACGCCTCGACGTCCCGCCGTGCCTGCACCCCGCCGCCGGGCAGCGTGTTGAATCGGAAGCCGATGCTGAGCAGATCCTGCAGGGTGAACTCGTCCCCGCCATGGTCAAACCCAAATCCTCGGTTCGCGGTCTGCGAGGCCTTGTTCGCGCCTACCTTGCGATAGACGTCGCGCAGCGGCGAGTTCTTGCGGTTCTGCGGTTCCACGCCGCCCGGAGCAGGGATGTCGACCCTGTTGTTGGTACCGGCCGGCCCCGAGTGGCAATCGAGGCACGTGAGCCCGGGAGGTGCGCCGAAGATGCGCGCCGTGTTGAAGACGTTCTGGCCGGCCACCGCGTTGCCGGTGCCGCCCGCCCCAGTCACCACGCCTCCGGCGATCGCCACCGAGGTTTTCAGCGAGTTGTCGATGTTCCGGTTCGGGTTCGGGCCGAAGGTGAGTGAGGCTAGGTAGTCGTGGAGCTGGTCCATCTCGGTCGTGGAGATCTCGGACTCCCGGCCCTGCAGGGTGACGTACGCCTCGTTGAACTCCTCGAGGTTGTCCTTCTCGCCGCGCCAGTGGAACGGCTCGTTGCCGATGATGCCGAACAGCGTCTGCGTGGTGAGCGGGCCCTTCATCGGGTGCCATGCGATGCACCCGGCGGGAGCCTGGCACACCTCGTCGAACAACTGCACGGCACCCTGCGGGTTGCCGAGGTCCCACGACATACGGTCGCTGCGCGCGTCGACGTGGCACGATGCGCAGCTCGCCTGCCCGAGGCCGGACGTGAGGTGCGTGTCGAAGAGGAACTTTCGGCCGACCTTGACGGATGCTGGCGTCGGGTCGTGGAAGGCGATGCGCGCGACCTCCGAGTTCGACGCCGTGCTCACCGCGGAGACCGATCCGTCGAATCGGTTGAGGACGTAGAGCCGGGCTCCATCCGGGGAGAGAACCAGTCCCGACGGGCCCTCGCCGACGTTGACGGTAGCCAACCGCGCGCCCGACGCATCGAACGCGATCACGTTGTTCGACCCGAGCCCCGCGGTCCACGTCCTCCCGTCGGCCCCCATGGCGATCCCGCGGGGATCGCCGACCGACTGCAGCCGGTTCAACACGCCGGTGGTCGGCGACGCGTAGTCCAGGTGCGGATTGAGGTCGACGACGGTTCCCACGCCGGTCCCGCCCGGCAGGCTCGCGGCCACGCAGCGCACGAACACGCCGTTGACGTTCTGCTCGAACCGCAGATCGTTTCGGCTCTCGAGGCCCACGACCATCACGTCGCCGCCGGGGGCGGCGCCGATTCCGGCCACGATGTTCATGAGGCCGGGGACGTAGGTCACGCCGTTGGTCGATGCATCGATGACGGCCACGTCATGGTCGTGGAGGTCCCAGGTGACGAAGTTCGTCCAGTTTCGGCCGTTGCCGTCGAGCCACTGCCCGGCTGCATTCTTGCGGACGATCTGGCCGACCCGGGGCGCCGGGCCGTTTGCGGCACTCTTGGCGGGGCTGAATGCGTTCCCCGAGTTGGGCGGCGGATTCTGTCCCGCGTAGGGACTTCCGGCATTGCTGACCGTGGCGTGCGGCAGGGTCGTCGACCGATTGCCGCTCTCGAAGATCGCCAGGTACACGCGCGAGCCATCGGGGCTTGCGCACATGGCGCGTGGCTGGCTTCCCGCAATCGCAATCGAGGTGATGGCGCCGGGGTTAGCGGCGTCCATGGCCACCACGCGCTCCGGGATCGACAGCGAGACGAACGCCCGCTGCGGCGAGCCCGCAAAGGCGACGTCGGCGGGCTCGTCGCCGACCAGGATCGTCCGCCGCACGCGCAGCGACCCGAGATCGACGATGCTGACCGAGTCGGAGACTTGGTTGACCACCCAGACTTCGCCGTTGGTTCGTGCGCGGACCGAGACTGGATCCAGTCCCACCGAGACTGACCCAAGCCGCGTCGGGATGCCGGTGGACACGTCGAACACCTCGAGTTGCGCGTCGGCGGTGTTCACCACCACCAGCGTCCGGCCATCGGGCGTGATGTCGATCGGATGCGATTGCGGCGACTCCCAGTTCACGAAGCCCGGGGCAGGGGCCTGCGCATGTCCCTGGGGCGCGCAGCAGCAGGCGAGCAGGGCCGGAACCGTGGCAAGGAGGGTACGCATCGACTCAAGTTGCCCCGGAACGGCCCGCGGGGACATGCCGGGCCGTGGTCGCCACGATCACTCAGTCCAGGCCGTCCCACTCCGGCCCAAACGCCCACGCATAGTTGCGCCACCGCTCGATCGATGCGCGGTTGATCGGTCGGCGCACCTGCTCGTGGCTCAGGGTCAGTACGGTCCGGGCATTGGACTCGGGATTGAGGACGGCCGGGTCCAGGTCGAGCCCCATGAGGCGCAGGCAACGTCCAACCACTTCGGCCGGGCGGTCCACCAGGTCCTCGTAGCGGAAGTCCTCGTGCGGAATACCCAGGGCGCGCAGCGCCACCGGTGCCAGTTGCCGCTCCTTGGCCAGAACGGCCCGGATCGACTCGATCGACCGCGTCCAACCGAACGACAGCGGGTGGAAGTTGGAAAGGAACAGGCTGATGGCGGTGTCGCGCGCGTTCCGCTGGATGCGCAGGCACGCCGCCCCGGGCAGCACGGCCGCCACGGCCGGCAGCCACCTCCACGTGTGCAGGCTCTTGTCGAAGGTCCATCGCGTGCCCGCACGCTGGATGATCGACGCTCCCGATGCGTAGGCCCGCTGCATGGCGTTGGCGGAGGCGCGGTCGATCGACGCCCACTGGTCAGGCCACGCGCCGGCCGCGACGCATTGCTGCCCGATGGTGTGGATGCCGTCGTACTCACCGATGCCGGAGATGGCCGGATGCCGATCCAGCATCTGCTCCAACAAGGTGGTGCCGCTGCGCGGGGCCCCGACGACCAGCGCCATGCCGGATGTGGCATCCGCGCGAGGTGCCGGCGGCGCGTTGAGCCGGCCGAGCCACGCCAACTGCGCGTCGGCGTCGGCCATGAGCCCGCCGACGTCAAACGGCGAACCCGTGGTGGCGTGAAGGTGGGTGGCCAGTTCGAACGCCCGTCGGTACTCGCCCGCAGCGTCGAGCATGCGCACCGCGTCGAACCCGGCGATTCGTCGGGCCATGGCGGGCTCGCCTCCGCGGGCGAACGCCTCCAGCCGGTCGACGGTGCCCGCGGGGTCGGTCTTGGAGTCGACGCGAGCCGTAAAGATGACGGCGCGCGGATCGCCGGTCCATGGTCCGCCCGCCGCGACCAGTTCCGCAAGCTCGTCGTGTCGGCGGGCGCGGTGCAGCACCTCGGCCAGGGCCAACGTGGCGTCCACCGCGTTCGGGGCCTTGGTCCGCACGAGTGCCCGGAGTCGGTCCGCCGCTGCCTCGCTGCGCGCCAGCCGGTGATCGATCACGGCGCGCAGCAGTTGCACCTCCGGGCCGGAGAGCCCCAGCCGCATGGCGCGGTCGATGGCGTCGTCGGCGACCCGCAGTCGTCCCAGCCCGAAGGCCGCGCGCGCCAACGCGAACCAGGCCCGTGCATCGCGAGGGGCCGTGCGGGTGGCGGCCTCCGCCAAGGGCAGGGCTTGGCTGAACGCCCGGGCGCCCAAGAGCCGATCCATTTGGGAATGGTCCACTCGGGAGGCCACGGACCGAGGGTACTGGGTGGGCCGGCGGCGTCGTGGGGGGCGCACAGTTATTGAACCTTCTAATCGATGGAATCCTTGGAGGTGTTTCTTGCACCCTCGGGGGGCCCGTGGCATGGTGGCAGGGTTCCCCCTGGAGGGCGGGAAGGGCGGCTTCGGCAGACCGAGTCTCTGCCTGTTTCCCCTTTCGTGAGTTCCCTCCAAATGAAGACTTTCATCGCTTCGACGGTGGCCGCTGCTGCGGTCGTGTCCGCTGCCTCGGCCGACGTGACCGTGACCTTCGCCAGCCAGACCTGGACCGGCTTCAACTTCTCCGACCTCACCGCGGAGTTCGGCGGCTTCACGGGCACGCTGACTGGCGTGTCGGTGAACGCGACCCTGGACGCTTCGACCGCCTACACCTATGCCGACGACCTGTGCGTGTACGTCGATGCGGCTCCGCTCTCGACCGGCGGCCTGCTCCAAGTCGGTGGTTTCAGCAACCTCGGCGCCCTGCAGCGTGTGTTCTGGGCCAACGGCGGCAGCAGCACCCCCGGCACCACGGTGATCGACAGCGTGGCCGTGAACGGGATCGCGTTCACGGGCACCAGCGCTGACGCGATCATCTGGCTCGGCAACGGCTACGGCGCGGGCGGCACCTCGGGCACGTGGACCGGCTCGATCACGCTGATCGGCGTGAACGCGATTCCGGCCCCCGGCGCGCTCGCCCTGCTGGGCGTCGCGGGCCTCGCTGGAACCCGCCGTCGCCGCTGATCGCGGCTTCGGACGCTCCTTTCAAGCGATGACACCAGGGCGACCCGTTGGGTCGCCCTGGTTCACGTTTGCACGCGTCCCCGTGCTCGCGGCGAGAAGTGTCCCGGATCGGGATCATGTTCACCTCGAGCAGCGGCCCGCGCGGGCGGTCCGCGGGCCGGCTCACTCGAACGCCCAGCCGTAGTTGCGCCATCGCCCGATGCTTGCCGCGTTGATCGGTCGACGCACCTGCTCGTGGCTCAGGGTGTAGACGGCACGCGCGTTGCCCTCGGGCGCCAGGACGGCGTCGTCCATCGGCAGTCCCATGCGCGCGAGGCAGCGCTGGGCGTGGGACGCGGGGTCGGCCACCAGTGCTTCGTAGGCCAACGACTCGTGGGGAATGCCGAGCTGCGCGAGCGTCGGGCGCACGACCGAGCGCTCCGCGTCGATCACCCGGCGGATGGAATCGAGGCTCGACATCCAGCCGTACCACCGCGGGTTGAAGAACGAGAGGAACATGCTGATCGCGGTGTCTCGCGGGTCGCGCTCGACGTGCAGGCACACCGCGCCCGGCAGGAAGCACGCGACGGCCGGCAGCCACATCCAGGCGCTCAGCGTCTTGTCGAACGTCCACGCGGCACCGGGTCGGCGCAGCCGGGTGAGGCCGTCGGTGTACGCGGCTTGCACGCGCGCAGCCACCTCCGGGCGCATGACGCCGAGCCCGCGCGGCCAGCGCCCCGTGTTCACCACCGCGTCACCCATGCGGTCGATGCCCTCGTACTCGCCGATGCCGCAGATCGCCGGGTGGCGATCGAGCATCTGCTCAAGGAGCGTCGTGCCCGAGCGCGGCAGGCCGACGACCATGGCGACGCCCTGCACGGGTTCGGTGCGCGGCGTGAACCAGGGCGTCCCGCGCGCGAGCAGCTCGCTCTGCTCCCGGATTCGAAGGAGCAGCCCCTCGAGGTCGTAGGGCGGGGTGGTGGCCGCGTGCAGCGAGGTCGCGAGCGCGAAGGCCTCTCGATACTGGCCGAGCCGATCGAGGAGCTGCACGAGCTCGAAGCCCGCGACGCGGTGGAGCACGACGCCGACCGAAGGCACCGCGATCCGGCGCAGGGCGTCGACTGCCTCGGTGGGCCGCTCGCGTGCGAGCACGCGAGCCGAGGCGAGCGCGGCGCGAGGATCCGCAGCCCACGCGCCGCCGGCGGTGACGAGCGCCTGGAGCTCCTCGCGCCGATGCGCGAAGTGGAGCACCTCCGAGAGGAGCACCGCGGCCTCGATGCCGAGCGCCCCGGGCGCGGTCGCGAGCTTGCGCAGGCGCGAGACCGCGGCGTCGATGCGGCCGAGGCGCTGGTCCACCATCGCGCGGATGAGCCCGGCGTGCGGGTCGGACGGCGCGAGCTTCAGCGCTTCGTCGATGTCGCGGTCGGCGTCGGTGACGTGGCCGAGTCGCATCCGCGCCCGTGCTCGCCCAAGCCACGCCGCGAAGGCTCGACGATTCGTCGCGATGATTGCGTCGGCGGTGGCGATCGCCTCCTCGAACCGGCCGGCATCCAGCTGCCGTTGCAGGGCGGCGGTCGGCGTCTCGGCGGGGGGCATCGCCGGAATCTACCGCTGCCAATGCGTGCATGCCCGTCGATGCAGCCCCGGTGGTTGCGCCTCTCGCCACTAGACTGGGTGTCGCGGCCCTTTCCTGGCCGCCACTCCACCTATGACGCCACGCGCCGCCCTCATCGTTCTCTCGTCCGCACTCCTTGCGCCGATCGCGTTCGCCCAAGCGCCGGGTGCGCCGACGACGGCGCCAGCTGGTCGCAATCCGGTGCAATCGACCGATGCGTGGCCGCAGTCGATCACGACCAACGGCGCCACGTATCACGTGTACCGCCCGGTGCTCACCGGCCTCGACGGGTCGCGCGCCTACTTCGTCACGGAGGTGGCGAAGAACGGCTCCGACGGCGCCTTGGTGATGGGCGAGGCTCGCCTCTCCGCCGACGTGATGGCGTCGGACGTTCCTGGCGAGGTCGAGGTGAACCAGTTCTTGGTGCAGAGCTACGTGGTCGATGGCAAGCCGGCTCCGTCGGCCGACGTCACTGCCCTGGGCCAAGCGCTCTACTTCACGGCGTTGACCAGCGATCGAGCCACCATGGTGCGTTCGCTGCAGCTGGTCAACCCGCGCGCCAGTTCCACGCCGGGCCTGCGCCATCAGCCGCCGAACATCGTGGTGACCCAGACGCCATCGGTCCTGGTCCAGGTGGACGGCGAGCCTCGGCTGGCGGCGGTCGGGTCCAGCGGCTGGATGCGCGTGACCAACACGCCCGCGATCCTCCTGAAGTCGCCGGACGGACAGTGGTGCGCTCGGGTGAGCAACGCATGGCAGCGATCATCCTCGCTTGACGCAGCGTTCGCGCCGGGCGAGGCGCCTCCGGCGGACGTGGTGCAGGCGATCGGAAAGGCGCCTCCGCCGCCGAGCGCGATCTCCTCGACGACGCGGCGCGGGTCCGCCCCAACGCCCGTGGCTGCCGGCGTGGTGGTGGCCACCGAACCGACCGTGCTGGTCTCGATGAACGACGCGCTCACCCTGGCGGATGCCGCTCCGGGCGTGCAGCAGGTGACCAACACGCCCTCGATCCTGCTGACCACCGACGGCAGCACGTTCTACCTGCTGAGCGCGGGCCGATGGTTCAGCACGCCCGACCTAGCGGCGGGGTCGTGGTCGGCGGTGGCTCCCGGCGATTTGCCTCCCGCGTTCGCGCAGTTGCCGAGCACGCCTCGGATGGACGCCGTGCGGGCGGCGGTGCCGGGCACTCCGGAGTCGAACGAGGCGGTACTCGCGTCACGCGAGATCCGAACGGTGACGCTGCGCCGCACCGGTGCCACGCCGGACCTCAAGGTGAACGGCGCACCGGAGTGGACGCCGATCTCCGGCACGGACATGTCGTGGCTCGTGAACGCCACGCAGCCGGTCATCCGCTCCGGCGGGCTGGTGTACGCCTGCGATGCTGGCGCGTGGTTCCAGTCTGACTCGGAGCAGGGGCCTTGGGCGCTGGCGGATCGCGTGCCCGATGAGGTGTATTCGATCCCTGCGTCGTGCCCGATCTACCCGTGCACCTACGTGTGGGTGATGGGCTCGACCACGGACAGCGTGACGTACGGATTCTCGCCCGGCTATCTGGGCACCTACCTCCACGACGGCACGCCCGTGTACGGCACCGGGTACGCGTACCCGCAGGCCTCGGCCGAGTCGTACGACCCGTATCCGCAGACCTATGGCTTCGACCCGTCGTACGACGCGCCGACCGGAACCTTTGCGCCGCCCGCTCCCGCGGAAGGCGTGCCGTACTACGGCTACGCCGACCTCTGGCCCGAGTACATGTCCGACTGTGGCTGGGGCGGCTGGGGCTGGTGCTGCGGATGGAACCAGGCCTGGGGTTGGGGGTGGGGCGGATGGTGGGGCTGGAACCACTGGGGTTGGTGGATGAACCACTGGCATCCGTACTACGACCGCTGGAACCAACAGCATCACGAGTGGCAGCGCGCGCACGCGGCGGCCGCCAACCAGCGATTGGCCCAGCATGGCATGGCCCCCGAGGCTCGGAACTGGCCGACCGGTCGCGGTGCGGTGGCCGACGGAGCGCGCAACGTGACGACGCGTCGTGCGGACGCTTCCATCCCGCGCCGAGACGGCATGGCGGCTGCCCGCGAGAACCAAGAGGCACTGCAGCGGCGCTACGACGGCGCCGCTTCCGACGCGCCTGCGGCCTTCCGAGGCCCCGGCAACGAGTACGGCGGGTACTCCCCAGTGGCGTACCGACCGTGGACGGGCATGGGCAGCACGCTGGGCGGCAACTGGGGCTACGAGCCCCTGGCGCGCCCGAACGGGTTCCACCCTCCCCAGCAGTTCATCGCCCCGGGCGCATACTGGGGCGCAGGTCGCAACGCCAACGTGGGGCCGTACTCCACGCCGCCCGGCGCCAATGACCACGGCGGTTGGGGCACCTACGACCACTGGGCCGGCGAGGGCATCCGTGGCACGCAGTGGGGTGAACGCGGCGGCGCCCGCGGCGGCCGCCGCTGAGGCGACCGCCGCAGGCGGATTCGGGCGTCACTTGTCCTCGGGCGCGATCCCGAAGCCTTCCCGGTTGGGATAGGCCGGGCGCGCCGGATGCTTGATCGGGCTGCGCTCGAGCTCGGCCATCAGCAGTTCCACGGCCTTGTCGAGCTGCGGGTCGATGCCCCCTCCATGGGGGCCGCCCCGCATCACGCCCGGATCATCGATCACCTCGACGTCGGGGTCGACGCCGTGGCCTTCGATGCCCCATGTGCCGTCCTTCTCGTAGAAGGCGAACACGGGAACCCGGATCCCTGAGCCGTCGATCATTCCGGGGTTGCCGCTGATGCCGACCAGCCCGCCCCAGGTGCGCGTGCCGACGAGCGGCCCGAGGCCGTTGTGCCGGAACAACCACGGGAACATGTCGCCTCCGGATCCGGCCAGCCCGTTGATCAACATGGCCTTGGGCCCGTAGTGACCGTCCGGCGGCCAGACCCAGTCCTGTTGGTCACGGCGTGCCCAGTAGTTGGTGATCGGCCGGTTGAGCATCTCGATGAAGCGGGTCGGGATCTGGCCACCACCGTTCCATCGATCATCGATGATCAGGGCCGGGCGGAACCGCTCGCCCTGGAACTGCCTCACCATGTCCGACTGCCCGTCGATGCCGGTGTTGGGAACGTAGACGTACCCGACCTTGCCGCCGGACTTCTCCGCCACGTAGCGGCGATTCGCCTCGATCCAGTCGCGGTAGCGCAGGTTGTCCTCGCTGCCCAACGGCTTGACCACCACAGTCCGCGATTGGTCGTCGATGGATGGGTTCGGGCCCACGGTCAGCGAGACGGTCTTGCCCGCCAGGCCTTGGAACGCCGACCACGGGTCCTTGGATGCGTCGAGGGGCGCGCCGTTGACGGCGAGCACGTATTCGCCGGCCTTGACGTCGACGCCGAGCTCCTTGAGCGGGTTGCGGGCGTCCGCGTCCCAGTCGGCGCCGTTGACCACATGCTTGATGCGGTACACCGAGGCGCCGTCCGGGCCGATGCCCGTCTCCCAGTCGACACCGAGCAGGCCGATGTTGATCGTCCTCGTCCGTTCGCCCGGGGGCGGGGTGTAGTACGCGTGGCCCACATTGAGCTCGCTGATCATCTCGCTGATGATGTAGCCCACGTCCTCGCGGCTGTTGGCGTCGGGCACCATGGCCAAGTAGCGGTCGCCCACCGCCACCCAGTCGACGCCGTGCATCGTGGGGTCGTAGAAGTAGTCGCGAAAGATCCGCCACGCATCGCGCACGACCTGCTTCCACTCCCGGCGCGGGTCGACCTCGGCCAGCATGGGCTGGGTGACCACCTCCTTGCCGGACGCGTTCGGTGCGGCATCCATGATCTTGAGGCCGGCCAGGAGCTTCTTGCCGTCGGCGGTGAGCTCGAAGCCCATGCCGTCCGTGACCTTCTTCGGTTCGCGCTTGCGGTCCTTGAGGTCGAACAGCTTGATCTGCCCGGACTGGGCGTAGATCAGCTGGTTCTTGTCGTTCACGGCCATGCCGCCCATGCGACCGGTGCCGAGCGGCAGCTCGATGGCGCGCTGCTCGAATCCATCGAAGTCGATGCGGAAGCCCTTCTTGGCCGGCTTCTCGTCCACCGGCTTGTCGCCGGCAGGCTTCTCTTTTGCGGACGTGTCGTCGGCAGGCTTGTCCTCCGCGGGCTTGTCGCCGTCGCTCGGCTTGGGTTCGCCCTCGGGCTTCTTGTCCTCGGCGGGCTTGTCGCCGTCGGCTGGCTTGGGTTCGCCCTCGGGCTTCTTGTCCTCCTCGGGCTTCTTGTCCTCCGTCGGCTTCTCGCCCTCGGCGGGCTTGGCATCCTTCTTGGCGTCCTTGCGTTCCTTGGGCGTTTCCTCGTCGATCTCGACGGCCCATGGGTTCTTCACGTCGGTGCGCAGCGGCACCGCGTAGCCGCGCTCGGTGGTCTGGTAGACCCACGTGGTGTCCAGTTCGCTGTACTGGGCGTTGCCGAACCCGCGCTGGCTGCTGAAGTACAGCCAGTCGCCGGCGCGATCGAACACGGGGGTGCTGTCGCGGAACATCCCGCTGGTCACCTCGCGGGTGTCCCCCGTGGCCACGTCCTGGATCCAGATGCTGGCCGTACGGCGTTCAGGCTTGCTCTTGGCGTAGGCGATCCACGCGCCGTCGTGGCTGATGCTCAGGTCGAGCCCGCCGTCCCAGGGTTCGCGGTCGATCAGGCGGCGCTCGCCGCTCTCCACGTCCACCAGCCAGGCCGACCCCGTCTTGTCTTGGTAGCAGAGCTTGCTGGAGTCGGGGAACCAGGTGATCGAGGTCTTGAAGGGGCCGCCGTCGGTGGTGAGCCGCTTGCGCTCGCCCTTGCCGTTGGCGGGGATCAGCCACAGTTCGTACTCGCCCGTCTCGTCGCTGAAGCACGCGATCCAGCGGCCGTCGGGGCTCCACGCGGGGGATCGCTCCGCGACGTCGTCGGTCGCGGTGAGGTTGCGCGGCACGCCGTGCTCGGCGGGTGCCGTCCAGATGTCGCCGCGCGCGGAGACCGCCACTCGCTTTGCCCCCGGGCTGATGCTCGACCCACGCACCTGGCTGGCCACATCGATGGTGGACGGGCGGATCGTCGGCCGGTCGCCCGGGATCTTCACGTCGACCGTGCGCGAGCGGCCGCTGGCGAGGTCGAGCACCATGAGGGCGCTTCCCTTCTGGAACACAATCTCGCCGTTGCCGATGGAGGGCCACTTGACGTCGTCGTCGGTGAACCGGGTCACTTGGCGGCGGGTGCCCGACGCCGTGTCGTACGACCAGATGTTGAGCTTGTGCGCGTCCTTCGGGTCGCTGGCATCGTCGCTTAGGTAGTAGATGACCTTCCCCTGCCACATCGGGAGCGTGTCGATGCCCTCGTGGTCGGTGATGCGCTTGGCCTCGCCGCTGCGCAGGTTGTAGATCCAGATGTCCGTCTGCATGCCGCCCCGGTAGCGCTTCCAGGTCCGGTTGTCGATGGAGTGCGGCGTGTACGCGAGCCACTCGCCGTCGGGGCTGATGGTGCCGTTGGCGCCGTAGGGCACCGGCAGCGCCTGCGGCAGGCCACCCGTGTCCTTCACGGCATAGAGACGCGACGCCCGGGCGATGCCCTCCATGCCGGACGCGGTGAACACCAGCCGTCCGTCGTTGGTCCACTCGCCGAGGGCCTCACCCGCCGGGTGATGGGTGATCCGGTCGGGGTTGCCTCCCGCCGACGGCATCACGTAGAGGTCGCGGCCGCCGTCGTAGTTGCCCACGAAGGCGATGCGGGCGCCGTCCGGCGAGAACTTCGGGAGCACCTCGCTTCCGGGCACGGTGGTCAGCGGTCGGGCCACGCCACCACGCTTGTCGACGAGCCACAGGTCGTTGGCGAAGACGAACACAATGTCGGTTGGCCCGATGTCGGGGTACCGCAGCATTGCCGCGTCGGGCGTCGTGGGAGGCCCTTCCGAGGCGATCGCGGGGCCGGAGAGCAGGACGACGGAGACGACGGCGTGGATGGCGTGGACCATGGGTCGCACGGTGTACACCGAGGCCACGCACGGCGGGAATCGCCGGGTTATTCGCCCGCAGGCTCGTCGAGCGCGCCTTCGGCGCGGAGCATCTCGCGCAGGCGGATCAGGCCCCGTCGCGCATGCGTCTTGACCGTCCCGAGCGGAAGCCCCGTGGAGCGGGCGATCTCCTCGTGGGAGCGCCCGTGGTAGATCGCCAACTGGAGGATCCGCTGCTGCTCGGGCCGCAGGCGCTCCAGGGCCGCGGCGGCACGGGCGGCCTCCTCGGCATGCTCGGAGCGATCGGGTTCGCGGGCCGCCGCCGGCTGCGCGGCGTCGGGCAGGGCGACGGCGTCGGGTCGCCGCTGCTTGCGCCGACCGCGATCGATCAATCGCCGGCGGGCGATCATGGCCACGAACGTGGTCTCGCT
>JBJOIF010000102.1:0-5174 GCA_046047335.1 Planctomycetota bacterium
TGCGACGTGGCCGCCGGAACCAGCCCCGACATCGACGCCAACAACAAGCCTGACGAATGCCAGACGGTGGTCGTGAACGCAGGCGGCAGCATCCAGGCAGCGATCGATGCGGCCCCGTCCAACGAGATGCGGATCATCAACGTCGCCCCCGGGACCTACGCCGGTCCGATCAACCTGCTGGGCAAGCCGATTCGCCTGGTGGGGACCGCCGGCCCGGCGCTGACCACCATCAGCGGTACCGGCGGGCAGAACCTCTCGGTCGTCCGCGCGATCTCGGGTGAGCCCTCGATCAGCCTCGTCAAGGGCTTCACGATCCAGGGCGGCACCACCGGCGGACCGCTCCCCGGCAGCCCCGGCGTCCTGGCCGGCGGCGGCGTGCTGTTCGCCTTCTCGTCGACCTCCATGGCCGATTGCGTGCTGCAGAACAACGGCTCGGCGTTCGGCGCCGGTGCGTACCTTCGCACCCACGACGGCTCCGTCACGGGCTGCACGTTCCGCAACAACACGTCGCAGGCCTATGCGGGTGGACTGCAGCTCTTCGACTGCACCACGACCGTGAGCGGGTGCACCTTCAGCGGCAACCTGGCCGTCACGGCCGGCGGCGCCATGCACATGGTGAACGGCCAACCCAAGCTGGTGAACTGCTCCTTCGGTGCAAACATCTGCAACGAGCAGGGCGGCGCCATGTCGTGGGATCCCGTGAGCAACGGCTCGCTCCTGTCGCTGACCGGCTGCACCATCTCCGGCAACACGGCCAGCACCATCGGCGGCGGGATCTTCATCTATCCCACCGGCGTCGCGTCGGAAACCCAGCTCGTGGGCACCACCGTCTGCGGCAATGCGGTCCGCAACATCAGTGGCCCCTACCAGGCCGACGCCACCAGCACCATCTGTGACTGCCGCGCCGACCTCAACGGTGATGGATTCGTCAACGGCGTCGACCTGGCGATCGTGCTCAGCAACTGGGATGCAGTCGGCTCAAGCGCCGACCTGACCGGCGACGGCACCGTCAACGGAGCCGACCTCGGCATCATCCTCGCCGCCTGGGGCACCTGCCCGAGCACCTGAGCGCTTCGAGCACCCGCGCTAGCGCACCTGCGCCCGGTGTACCGCGCCGTCGGCGCCGGCCGCCCACAGCGTGCCGTCGTCGGTCCACACGAGCGCGTAGGCCAGCACCGCCATGGGCGTCAGGGCCTCGCGCATGGTGGCGGTTTCCCAGACCCGCACCGTGCCGTCGCTTGATGCGCTTGCCAAGCGGCTGCCGTCGCTGAGCCAGGTCAGCGCCGTCACCGGCGACCGATGCCCAGCACAGCGATGCAGCACCTTGAGCGTGGCGGCATCGAGCAGCGTCACTTCGGCATCACGGTCCATGCTGCCGATCGCCAGCAGTCGACCATCCGGCGACAGCGCACCCACGGACGGATGCTCGATCCTGAACGGCACGGATGAGGTTGCTCCCGTGCGAAGGTCGACTGCCTCCGTCGGCCCCTCCGAGCCCCTGAACATGATGGCGCGGCTGCGTGCAGGATCGACCAGCGGCGCACGCGCACCGCGTCCCGCACCCCGCGCCGTGAATCTGGGCGCCCGCTGGCCAGGCGCGTAGATCGCCATCACCCCATTGCCCCACACGACGCCAGTCCACCCATCACGACTCGCCACATCGCGCACCCGCTGCCCCGCGGCGTCCGTGGGCGGCTCAATCGCCAGCTCCACGCCATCCGCCCCGCGCCAGGCAGCGAGCGATCCGCCAACGGCCTCGTGGGATCCGACAAGCTCCATGCGGCCGTCGGCCGCGCACACCGCTTCGTCGCCAACCACGCTCGTGGCGCGCACCCGATCGGAGCCCACCGGAACCAGGCTCAGCAGCGAGCCTTCACCGATCCGCTGGCGCGCGATCGTCATCTGTGCGTCCATCGGGAATCGTTGGATGACTCCACGGAAACTGCCGGCCACCACGTTCGTGCCGCCGGGTTCAGGGGCGAGCGACCAGACCTGCGAGAAGGCACCCGAGATGAACGCCTCGCTCGCACCATCGGCAACCCGGATGCGTTCGATCGCTTCGGTCCAGCCGCCCACGAGCACCGACAGTCCATCCGGCGTGAAGCAGGCCGATCGGGCACCGTTGCGACCCGTGGTGCTGACCCAGCGCACGCTGCCGTCGGCGGTCGAAAGCAACGCAACCGACGGGCCACCCACCGCAGCCACCATCGATCCGTCACCGGAAAACGCTGTACCGATGACTTCCGGGGCGCCCGGGACGCGGACCGACCAACGCACGCGCCCATCCCGCTCGACCAGGCTGACGTGGCCACTCATGTCACCCATCGCCATGACCGAAGCATCGGGTGCGATCGACAGTTCCCGCGCAACGGCCGGCAGGACCGGCGCCAGCCGCTCGCGCTCCGCCAGGGTCACCGCATCCAGGACCTGCACGAACTCCTCCCGCAGCACCGCCACGTCGCGGCGCCCCGGAAGCGCGGTCAGGTCATGGGCACCGTCAATCACCATGCGGGCGCGCTCGTGCCCGTGCGCGTCAAGCGACACGATGGCCGTGGTGTGGAGCACGCCCACCGCACCGCCATCGGCCACGCCCGCAATGCGCCATGCCACGCCATCACGAAGATCGGTCCTCCATCGAACGTCGCCGCTACGGCCATCGAGGCAGAGGAACTCCGACCCCGCGGTTGCCAGCACACGGTCTTCCTCGCACCACTCGACGCCGTAGACCTGGCCGGGCGCCGTCGTCGTCCAGACGGACTGATCGCAGCGCGCCGCAAGGTGGCGCCACTCCCACCCTCGTCTGGGCCCATCGGCGCTGGCCAGCATGTCGTGTGCGGCGCTCGCATCGTTGCGTTCGAGCATGCCCCACGCCGCCCAGATCGCGTTGGCGTAGGCAGCATCGTTTGCCCGTTCGAGGGCGATCGAGGTCATCACCAGCGCCGCCGCGCCGATCGTCGCCACGGCCGTGACCGCACCCACGAGCACCCGGTGCCGACGGACGAATCGCCTCGAGGCACGCCACGATGAGTCCGGCCGTGCTGCAAGCGCCTCCCCTGACAGGAGCCTGCGCAGGTCGTCCGCCAGATCCCGCGCGCTGCGGTAGCGCTCGCCGGGCTCCGTGGCGAGTGCCTTGCCGAGCACGTCATCCGTGCCGGGCGGCATCGAACGCAGGAAGGCCTCGCTACGACCGGCCGCGCGCGCACCCGTCCCGACCGGTCCAACCCGATCATGGAGCAATCGATCCACGTGCTCGGCGAGCGCGCGCCCCTGCACCTCGAACGGCGGCCTGCCGACGAGCAGGTCGTGACCGAGCGCCCCCAATCCCCAGACGTCGCTGCGGACATCGACGGGCTCACCCCGGGCCTGCTCGGGGCTCATGTACGCGAGTGTCCCCATCGGTGCATCGGTCGCCGCCGTCACGCTGGGGTTCGCCACCGCCGCGATCCCGAAGTCGATCACCCTGGGCACACCGTCGACTCCCACGATCACGTTGCCTGGCTTCAGGTCGCGGTGGATCACCCCTGCCGTATGGGCGTGATCGATCGCCTCGGCGATGTCGGCGAGCAATCGGATCCGCGCACGCGCATCAAGGCCCTGCCGATCGGCCCAGCGGGTCAGGGGCAGTGCGCCATCGATGAACTCCATCACGATGTACGGCGACTCATGCTCCGCGTCGACCGACAGGCGCTCGGCCCCGGCCGCAAACACCCTCGCGATGCCGGGGTGCTGCAGTCGTGCGAGCGCCTCGGCTTCCACGCGCAGGCGCCGGCGTGCCGATGCCCCGAGTCGCTCACGACGCACGATCTTCAGGGCCACGCGCCGCCGCGGGAAATCCTGCAGTGCCGCATAGACGGCGCTCATCCCGCCGTAGCCGACCAGTCGCTCCACGGTGCATCCCGCCACGAACGCGCCGATCAAGCTGCTCGGGATCGATCCCGTTGGTTCGTCGAAGCCCGCCGCACCGCCGCCGTCATGGTGCGTCAGCAGGCTTTCGATCTCGTCGGCGATGTCGGGCTGCTCGCTGCGCAGTCGCTCGAGGAACGCGCGCCGAGCCAAGGGGTCGAGGTCGGCAGCCTGCGCGAAGCCGGACTGGATCCGATCGGCCCGGCCCGAATGGTCGCGTTCCGAGGGCGACATCGCTCACCCGCCGCGCTCGATCCATCGCCGCAACCACGCACGGGCAAACGCCAAGTCCTTCTCGACCGTACTCGTGCTGACGCCGACGATCTCGCTGATCAGGCCCACGTCACAGGACTCGAGGTACCTCAGGCGCGAGACCTCGGCGGCGCGCGGATACTCGCGTGCGAGCGCAGCGAGCGCACCACCGATGTCCAGGCGCTCCTGACCCTGTTCCGGCCCGGCAGATCGATCCGGGAGTGCGCGTGCGACGAACGTCAGCGGCACCGGCGCCTCACCCCCTCCACGCTTGAGTGCCTTGCGCAGGCGCGCCAAGTCGATGAGCTGCTGACGGCAGGCGTGACCCACGGCCCCGAAGAAGTGGTTGCGACTGTCCCAGCGCAGCGGCGGCGACCGCCCGATGCGGATGAAGACCTCGCTCACCAGCCCAGTCGGGTGCAGATCACCCAAGGCTGCCTGAGCCTGCGACTCCCCCCGGAGCGCAGCCGCGGCGATGTCCCTGACCCGCGGGTACACGAGCGCCCAAGCCTGGGCCGCAGCCGCATCGCTGCCAGCCAGGGAGTCGTTCAGGAGTCGCGTCAGTGGCGCATCGGTCACTGCCCGATGGTAGGGAACCCTTCCGGACGGCGCGACCGCACCTGATTCCGAATCTTTCCAGATTCCGCTACGGGTCAGGCCGCCGTTTCCGCTTCATCCGGGGGCAGTCTTGGCGGGGCTGCTTAGCGTCCGATCACCGCCATCAAGTTTGCCGACCAGGAGAAAGCCCATGACGACTCGAGGCCTGACGTGTGCAGCTGCGATGGTAATGAGTTCAGCCTTCACAGCCGATGCCGGGTTCACGGGCTTCACCACTGAGCGCGTGGTGCTGAGCAACGGCAACATCCAGTACAAGGTCTACGCGAACTTCGACAACGTCGGCCTGCCCAGCGGCCAGTCGTGGGTGTTCCTGAACGCCTACAGCCACGCCACCGTCACCGGCACCATGAACGCCGTCCACCAGGACTTCTTCGTCGAGGACGGTGAAGTCGGCACCTGGC
>JBJOIF010000103.1:0-3141 GCA_046047335.1 Planctomycetota bacterium
TGACGATCGTTCTGCTGCGGCGCGTGACCCCGTGCATGCCCCGCGCGGTTGGCGCCATGCTCGCGTTGGGCATCGTGTTCCTCGCGCTTGCCTCACCCGCCCGCGCGCGGGCGGCCGCGCCTGCGCCCGCGGTCGGTGACGCCGCTCCGCAGCGCCTGGACGTGGCCTCGGACGGCATGCACGCGTGGATCGCGGTCGAACGGCCCGCAGCATCGGGAACGGGATTCGTGGTGCTGCATCACGCGGCGACGATGGGCGTCGCCCGGGCGCGCGAGGCGTTCGTCCTGGGCAGCCGTCCGGAGGCGATGGTGGCGCACGATGGCCAGTTGTGGCTGGTGCTGGCGCCTTCTGGCCCGGGGTCGCGGCGCGACGTGTGCACCGTGCGGACGCTGCGGAACCCGGTCACCGGTGGGTGGTACTCGCTCCCTGCGGGTCCGCTGACGCTCCTGCCGAGCCTTCCGGGCGAGGGATCGGTGCGAGGCATGGCCGTCGACGGCGAGCGAGTCATCGTGCTCGGTGCGGGCGGCGGGCTTCAGGAGCTCGGGCCGCGGGGTTGGCGGCCGATGCCATCACCGGATGGCGCGGAGCTGGGGCCCGGTCACGCGCTGGCGATGGTGGGTGGCCAGCCGACGATCCTTGGAGTCGAGGGACGGATCGTTCGCCTCGAGCCGGACGGCGCCTGGCGACCGGCGCCGTGGCAATTGCCCGAGGGAGCGTCGATCGAGCCCGTACCGGGAGCCTCGCGGCCGGCGGTGCTGCGGCGCGGCCGCGGGACGTGGGGTGGGAGCGATGCGGATGCAGCCACACGCGCGTGGCCATGGTCGATCGAGTACCTGCGCGCGGGGCCTGCGCTGCCACTTGCGCCGTTCGAATCTCCCGATCGCGCGTGGGCGGTCGTGGGCCTCGGCGACGGATTCCTGATGGTCCTGGCCACGGGTGAGGGCGGTGCGGCCGTGCGCGCCATGGATCCCACGACGGGCGCCATGGGTGCGGCCGAGGTTCTGGAACCGCAGGTGGTGAGTGCCGGGGGATGGGTGGCGCTGGCCACGATCGTCATGGCGGCGCTCGGCGTTGGGACGGCGTTGGCCCTCCGGCGATCGCTCGGAGTCAAGCGCGACCCGTCCGAACGCCGATGACCCGCGCGGGCGGACGGATCCGCCCAGCTCGCTCCACGGAAGGCCACGTTGCACGACGGAATGGATGCTCGCGCAGGACGATTGCCGGTGCCCGGTTCGGGCGCCGGCGTTGACGTGGCCCGCGGGGGTCTGGGTGCGGCGGCCCTTGGGCAATTGGCTTCTGCGTTCCAAGAGGCGGCGGCGGGGGTCGAGGGGACGCATCGACTCCTGCTCGAACGGGTCGAGCAACTGACGCGTGAACTCGAGCGGATGCGCGTGGCTGCGGAGGATCCGGTGATTCTGGCGTGCGACGGCGCCATGACTCTGGAGACTCTGGAGCGCCGCGCGGTGCTGGCCACGCTAGAGCGGTTCGGTGGCCATCGTGACCGGACGGCCCGTGCGTTGGGGATCGGGGTGCGCACGCTTGGCATGAAGTTGCGGCGCTGGAAGGATGACGGGCTGGTCCCGGAGCACGTGTGAATCCCATGGCGTGACCGGAGTGGAACGGCGCGTGCCCATGGCGCGCGCCTCGGTCGTGTTATGGGGCAACGTGACCCGCTGGATGGCCGAGTTCGGCAGGAATTGCAGGAGCCGGGCACATCCTGCCGATGCATCGGCATCGACGATGCATGGCGCTCCGCACGGACGCGGACGCCTGCATCCGGCTGCCGGACGACGTGATGGACCCAATCACTGCTCCCTCGCTGGTGGCATCGCACCCCGCGGCCGGGGCGATGTCCGTCGCCCCGGGTTCGGCGGTCGGGGTGCCCATGCCTGCGGGAGGGGACTTGGTGGAGCGGGTGCAGGCGGGCATCGCTCATGCGCGGGTGCTCGGTGCGGAAGCCCAGGCGGCGTTGGGCGCCTTCGGAGGCTGCGGTCCGGCCGACGTGGAAGGCCTGGTGCTGGCCACTCGCAAGGCAGACGCCGCATTCCGGATGCTGGACGCCGTCCGCACGGCGATGAACGAGGCCTACGCGCAGGCCCGGGATGACGCGCGATGATGAATCGAAGGAGCCCGCATGCACCTGCTCGAGGATGATGCTGACCCTGGTCGCCACGAGATCGTGGCCAGTCCCGCTACCGCCGTATGGACTTCATCCGCGCGCTGGCGGGGATGGCCGCTGGCCACCGCCGTGGCCATCGCCGTCGCGGGAGCGGGCGCATGGTGGGCCTGGAGTGCGTCCGCGGCTCCGTCATGGTCAGCGCTTGCCGTACCTGCGGATCGCGCGGCCCAGGTGCGTTCGATCGTGGAGCGCGCCGGCATCGCGGTGCAGGCGCGGGACGGGGCCCTCTGGGTTCCCTCGGCCGATGCCCGGCGGGCACTCGACGCCATCGCGGCAGCGTCCGACGGCAACTCCAACGCCGTGGCGCAGGCCTTGGCCAGTGAATCGGTCTTTTCCAGCGGCGAGACCGCTCGCGGCCGACGCACGGCGGCGACGATCACGTTTCTCGAGACCACGATCGGCATGCAGCCGGGCGTCGAGCGCGTCGGGGTCGTGCTCGGCGAGCCTGCTCGCGCCGCCGCTCCCGGGATGGCGTCGTCGGCAAGCGCCACGGTGACCGTCGCGATGCGGCAGGGTTCGATGGGGCAGGACCTCGTCGATGCCGTCGCCATGATGGTCGCGGGGGCGTGCCCCGGGCTGACACCGGAGCGCGTGGTCGTGGTGGACGCGAACGAAGGACGCCTGCGGCGCATGCGCGATGCCGAGGCGCGGCAGGCCGCCGATGCGGCCCGCGAATCCGAGCGCCGGATTGCCGCCGTGGTGTCCGCACTGATCCCCGATCTGCCGGGCGCGTCCGTGAGCGTGGCGTGCACTGAGCGGGGTGCTGCGGTGGTGACTGTGGGCGTGCCGAACGACGTGGTCGAGCTTCGTGCGTCCGCGGAGGCGTCCGGCGATGCGCCCGCGTGGATGGAAGCACTGCGCACCGACCTGGCCTCGCGCATCGAGCCATTCCTTCCGGGATCGCATGACCCCGCCTGCGCCGGTGCGGTGGCGGTGGTGGTGGCCGATCCTGCGCCACCGGA
>JBJOIF010000104.1:0-5307 GCA_046047335.1 Planctomycetota bacterium
GAGCCGTTCGAGGCCGAGCAGATCGGCTCAAGCGCCATGGCCTACAAGCGCAATCCCATGCGCTGCGAGCGCGCCACGGGGCTCGCCCGGTTCGTGATGAATCTCTCCGGCAACGCGCTCGATACCGCGGCCACGCAGTGGTTCGAGCGCACGCTCGACGACAGCGCGAACCGGCGGCTCTCGCTGCCCGAGGCGTTCCTTGCGCTCGACGGCGCACTCGACATCATGGCGAACGTGCTCGGCGGCCTGGTCGTCCACCCCGCCGTGATCCGAGCGCACGTGGCCGCCGAACTCCCCTTCATGGCCAGTGAGGACATCCTGCTGGCCGCGGCGGCGCGCGGCGCGGACCGCCAGGAGGCGCACGAGGCGATCCGGCGCCACAGCATCGAGGCCGGCCGGCGCGTGAAGGGCGAAGGTGCACCGAACGACCTGCTGCAGCGCCTGCAGGACGACCCCATGTTCGCCGGGCTCGATTGGGCACGCGTGACCGACGCCGCCGCCTTCGTCGGCCGTGCCCCGGAGCAGGTGGATCGATTCATCGCCGACGTCGTGGCGCCGATCCGGGCGCGGTACGCCTCGGCACTGCGCGACGAACCGCACCTGGAGGTTTGAGTCGATGCCGATCCCACGCCTGTGCCCGGCGTCCACCACCCTGCTCGTGATCGACGTGCAGGAACGCCTGATGCCCACCATCGCTGCCGCACCGCGCGTGGAGGCCAACTGCGCGATCCTCGCTCAAGCGGCCGGCGTCCTGGGGATCCCCGTCATCTGCTCGGAGCAGTACGTGCGCGGGCTCGGACACACGGTGCCGCCGGTGCGGGAAGCGCTGCCACCGGGGGCGCTGGTGGTCGAGAAGACCCGCTTCAGCGCGCTCACCGATGAGGTCCGGGCCGCGCTCCAGTCCTCGGGCCGACCCAACGTGCTGATCTGCGGGGTCGAGGCCCACGTCTGCGTGCTTCAAACCGCCCTCGACCTGCTTGGCTCAGGCTGGAGGGTGTTCCACGCCACGGACGCGATCTCGTCGGGACAACGAGACCAAGTCGAGCCGGCCTTTCGCCGCATCGAGGCCGCCGGGGCCGTCCCCACCGGCACCCTGGGCGCCATGTACGAGTTGGTCCGAGACGCGTCGCACCCCACGTTTCGGCACCTGCTCGCGCTGGCCAAGCTGGTGCCGAAGAACGGATAACTCGACCGGGCCCTCGCGAAGCCAAGCGCGAGCACCGCGGCGGTGTGGATTGCGCAGCGGGCCGCTCAGTCGCCCTGCGCGCCGTCCGGGCTCGACTCGCGCAGGTTCAGCACGGACTGACGCACGTTCTGCGCGCACTCCTTGATCTCCTGCATGGTCTTGCGGACCCGCGTCCCGGCCGCCTTGTTCCCGCCGATGGCCTTCTTGACGTCCTCGTCGCACTCCGCGATGAGCTTCTTCATCCGCTCGTATGCATCCATGGGTCGTGGCTCCTTCGGAGGGGGCAGATTTGATCGGGCCAAGCCCAAGCGGGCCCAGCGACGTGTGGTGGACGCCTGACGGCGCCCGGTCCGGGAATCTTAGCGGAACCGAGGCCCCACGGGGGTCCCCCGGCACCGAAATTCACACGGTTCGGGGGCCCATCCGACGTCGGAAAGCGGGTTTGCGAACGCAAAACCAACGGATTATCCTAACTGTCATCCCATGGCCACGTCATTCGTCATCGATCTGGACGCCATTGACCTCTCGACCGTCCGGTTCGGCAAGGAAGCGCTGGACCGGGAGCTTCCGCAGGTCGGCGAGATGCGCCAGTGCGACGCCGTGCTCTGGCACGACCAAGACTTCACCATGGGAGTGGGTCGCAAGGACGTGCGCAGCGACGAGTTCTGGGTCCCCTGCCACATCCCCGGCCGCCCCCTGCTCCCGGGGGTGTTGATGATCGAGGCCGCGGCACAGATGGCGAGCTTTCTGAACACCAAGAGCGGCCGGGTCCAGGGGTTCCTCGGGTTCACCCGCTGCGACGACGTCAGCTTCCGCGGACAGGTGGTCCCCGGGGACCAGTTGCTGCTCTTGGCGCGCCTCCTGGAGTGGAATCGCCGTCGGTTCGTCTCGCACTGCCAGGGCGTGGTGGCGGGCAAGCTGGTGTTCGACGGCAAGATCACCGGGATGACGCTCTGAGGCGGCAGCCCCGGTAGCGTGACGGACATGCCGCTTCCGCCCATCCGATTCGATCCCATCCTGCGGGCGCGCGCCTGGGGCGGTCGCCGTCTGGGTGCGTTTGGCAAGGCGCTGCCTCCGGCCCCTGCCACGATCGGGGAGAGCTGGGAGATCGCCGACCTCGGGCCGCCCGTGGAAGACGGCGTGTCGCGCGTGCTCGGCGGTCCATTCGCTGGGCAAACCGTTTCCGCGATGCTTGAGCGACACGGCCGGGCCATGCTGGGCGCGTCCGCGGTCCCCGGCGGGCGATTTCCGTGGCTCGTCAAGTACCTCGATGCCGCCGAGCACCTCTCGGTGCAGGTCCATCCCACGGCCAGATACGCGGCCAACCACCCGGGCGCGCATCTCAAGACCGAGGCGTGGGTGGTCCTCGATGCCACACCCGGAGCCGCGGTGTTCCGAGGCATTCGGCCCGACGTGACGCCCGACCGGTTCCGGGCGGCCGTGGATGCCGGAACGGCGGTCGACCTGTTGGTCCGGGTGCCCGTCACCCCCGGAGACTGCGTCCCGCTGGAGAGCGGGCTCTGTCATGCGCTTGGCGCCGGAGTGCTGGTGGCGGAAGTGCAGACGCCGAGCGACACCACGTTCCGCGTCTACGACTGGAACCGCAACGACCCAGCACGGCCCCTCCACCTTGACCAGGCGATGGAATGCATCCTCTTCGGGCCAGACCAACACCTCGAGGACGCGCCCGTCACCAGCCTTGACCGCCTGGCCGCCGCGTGGAGCGACGGGCTGCGTGCCGCGACGCTCTGCCGCACCGCATTCTTCGCCATCGAGGCGATCGAGGCCTCGCCTTCCGGCGATGCCGGACCGCTGGAGTTCGGCCCCACGGATGGCCCGGAGGTGCTCATGCTCGGTCGTGGCGAGGCGATCATGCAGTCCGAGGGCCACGCCAGGCAGCACCTGCACGCCGGCGACACCGTGCTGCTGCCGGCCGAACGCGTGCCCACGATGTTCGACCTGTCACCGGGCGCCCTGCTCCTGCGTGCCTCCATGCCCGACGCCGGACAAGACCACCGAGACGGCCCTCGCGCCGGGGAGCACCTCGCATGACCATCCGTGTTCGTCCGTGCATGGGCTGCCTCGGCGCAGCCGCCCTTCTGGTTGCGGTGGGTGCCGCACACGCCCAGGCGCCGGCCGCGCCGGCCATCGTGCGTCCCCGCACCGACGCGCCCCCGCTGCGCCCGAACGCGCGACCCACGCCGATGCCTCCGCCGTACTTCCCGGGGGCAAGGCAGTTCCTGGTGCAGCCCGGACAGAACTGGGGGCACCTGGTCGCCGAGCTCCAGCCCGGCGATGAACTGGTCTTTCCCGCAGGGTTCCACGTCCCGCAGCAGGTGGAGGGATTGCGCGGCACCGACGAGCGGCCGATCGTTCTGCGCAGCCGCGACGGCATCCCGGCCGCGGTGGCGTGCGCCGAGATCGGCTGGCGCTTCGACCGATGCTCGCACCTGGTGATCGAGAACATGCTGTTCCTGAACCCCGGCGACGCCGCCGTGATCATCGACGGCGGCGGCCCGGCCGCACAGGCCCCGGGCGACCTGCATCGCGCGGCCATCACGGTGCGCCACTGCACGGTGCAGGGGTCGCGGGGCGGGCCGGCGCAGGACGGCGTTCGGGTGCGCGCGGCGACCCACGTGACCCTTGAGGCGATGCGCTTCGAGGGCTGGCAGGATGCCGCGATCGAACTGGAGGACGTCCGGTCCGCGGCCATCCGGTCGCCGATGCTGCTTCCACAGGGCGCGCTGCCGCACGCACGCGGGGTCCGCGTGGCGGGCCGATCGGCAGAGGTGGCCGTGACGGGTGGCGCGTTCAACCGCTCGATCGGCATCGGCATCGAGCTCGGCTCCGAGGGGCGTGAGGCGTGGCCCGTGGATCGCGCGCGCATCGAGCGCTGCACCTTCGACGCGGCCGGTACGTCGATCGCCATCCGCAGCGTGCGGGAGCTTGCGATCGAGAAGTGCACGTTCCTCGAACCCCGCGACGCGGTGTGGAGCGTGCCCGACGACGCCGGCACCGTGGCCGCGGTCGGCATCAATGGCTGCCTTGCCGACTGGACCCCCGGGGCGCTCAAGCGGTTCTCGCCGGTGCCGGATCGCATCCCGGCCACCGCCTTCACGCTCGGGGACAACCTCTGGTACTCGGCGGAACTTCCTGCCGCCTGGGAAGTGCTCGGGCAGCCCGTTGGGTTCCGACGCGTGCCGCAGGTCACCGACGTGAACCCCGAGATCGACCCGCGCTCCCTTCGTCCGCGAAATCCGGAGGCCAGCCGCTTCGGGGCCCTGGCCGGGCTTCCCGAGGGGCCGCCGCTGCCCGCCGCGTCCCCCGCGGCGGCACCCTGAACCCGGTATCATCCCTGCCCCGCCACGCGAACCCCTACGGAGCCATCCAGACATGCCCAGCACTGGCACGATCAAGCAGGTCATCGGGTCCACCTTCGACGCCGAATTCCCCGAGAACGCGATCCCCGAGATCTACAACGCCGTCACCGTGGACTTCGAGCTCAACGGCCAGAAGCAAACCCTGGTGGGCGAGGTCGCGAAGCACCTTGGCGGTGGACAGGTCCGCTGCGTCGCCCTGGCGTCCACCGACGGCCTCCGCCGCGGCGCCGCCTGCGTCGACACCGGGTCCCCCGTGAAGGTCCCCGTTGGCGAGGGCGTCCTCGGCCGCGTGTTCAATCTGCTCGGCCAGCCGGTCGACGAGCGCGGCCCGGTCCAGGCCGCGGACCATGCGCCGATCCACCGCGCGGCCCCCACCATCGCCGACCTCAACCCGAAGACCGAGGTGCTGCAGACCGGCATCAAGGTGATCGACCTGCTGTGCCCCTTCGTGCGCGGCGGCAAGATCGGCCTCTTCGGCGGTGCAGGCGTGGGCAAGACCGTGGTCATCCAGGAGATGATCGCGCGCGTCGCCCGAAACTTCGGCGGCTACTCGGTGTTCGCCGGCGTCGGCGAGCGCACCCGCGAGGGCAACGACCTCTGGCTGGAAATGCAGGAGGCGGAGTACACCGACGCGAGCGGCAAGAAGATGCACGTGCTCGACAAGGTGGCCATGGTGTTCGGCCAGATGAACGAGCCGCCGGGCGCCCGCCTGCGCGTCGCGCTGAGCGCACTGACCATGGC
>JBJOIF010000105.1:0-4244 GCA_046047335.1 Planctomycetota bacterium
CGGGCGGCTGCGGGCTGGCCGATGTCCAACAGCACGTTGGCCAGGTCGAGCTGGTACTTGACCTGAAGGTCCACGGGCAGGCCCGGAATTCCCGCCTCGAGCGCCCGAATGGCCCGCTCGCGGCGTGACGCATCCGCGCCGCTTCGGGACAGCACCGTGAGGTAGCCATCCAGTCCGCCCCGCGCGAGGTCGAAGGCTTGCGTCGCGATCGCCTTGTCAAAGGCGTCGGCCTGGGCGTCCAGCGACTCCGCAGGCATCAGGGCGGTCCGGGCGTTCTCGAACCGAGCGCGGTCGGGCACCGAATCCGGCCGCAGGACGGCCTCGGCGCGATCCGGCTTCCCCAGGCGCATCCAGACCGCGGCCACGTCGGCGGCGACGCGATCGTGGCTCCAGTGATCGGTGCCGGCCACCACGGCAGTGGCCTCGGCAAGCAAGGACTCGGCCCCGGCCGCATCCCCGGCGTCGGCTCGGATCCGGGCCACCTGCGTCAGCAGTTCGGCCCGTCGCCATCCGTCGATGCCCCGCGCGCACGCCACCGCCTGGTCGGTTTCGCCGAGGGCGATCCACGCTTCGCCGACTGCCTGCTGCATCTTGGCGCGATCTCGGGCCAAGGGATTGACCGGGATCGCCACGGCGGACTGCTGCGCCTCGGCGAGGAGGAATCGCGCGGATTCCGTCAGTTTCGGCGCTTCTGGCCCGCGCGCGCCCGTGGACGGGCGACCCGTGCACGCCGGCACGAGAAGCGCAACGAGAACGCAAAGACCCGCAGCCCAAGAGCTTGGGCGTCGGGACAACCGATGGCAGGGTCGGTGCATGGTGGTCTCTGGAGACCAGAACGTCCGGCGGGGAGACTTCGCTCGCCCGCCAGACGTTCCGGCAGTATCTGGTCGCGCTGGCCGGGAACGGGTCCCGGCCAGCGCGCATGTTGCGGGGGTGATTACGCCGTGGCGCCCCAGTTGCCCAGGAGGATGCCCAGGTCAACGCCGTCGACGGTGCCGTCACCGCTCAGGTCAGCGACACCGGAGCCACCCCAGTTGCCCAGGAGGATGCCCAGGTCGACGCCATCGACCGTGCCGTCGCCGCTCAGGTCGGCCTCGAGCGGACGGACGATGTAGCCGAAGGCGTCCGCCGCGGTCCAGCCGAGCATCCAGTTGGACGTCGGGCTGAACGCGCCACGGTAGGTCACCGGCGTGAAGAAGCCGTCGTTCGGAGCGCTGGTGGCCGCAGTGACCGCGTCGCCCGCGGCGCGCGGGTCGAGGCTGATCACGTTGTTCACGAGCAGCGAGCCGGACACCGCGTTCGGGCCACGGGTGATCGCCTTGATCGGGCGGTCCGCAGCCTGCTTCACGTTGTTGTTGCTCGCGCCGAACACGCCGCGGCTGTCCGCCTCGGTGTAGGCCGACGCGTTGTTGTTATTGAAGAAGACGCTGTCCGTGAACTGGATCAGCTTGCCGCTCGACATCGCCGTGTAGCGCGAGGCCGGGTTGGACGGGAACGGGTTCACCGAGGAGTACACGTTGTAGTCCGTGGTCCAGGTGTCGGCGAAGTTCAGCGTGCCGTTGTAGCCGTAGCCGGTCTGGCCGTCCGACGCTTCGTTGTCGGAGTTGTCGTTGCGGATGACCTGCGCCGGGCAGTCCATGAAGATGGACGCGTTGAACTGCGCACGCGCGTTGTCGCGGAACTTCACAGCGTGGCGACCGGTGGCGAACGGCTGCCCGATCGCGGTCATGTTCCACAGCGAGCAGGTGGTGACGGGCTGGGCGTCGCTCTTGGCGGCGCCGTCGATCTCGAACATCGAGTCGGGGAAGCCCGAGCCGGAGGCCGCACCGGGGATCGAGTAGCCGGAGACGATCAGGCCGAACTGCGCCTTGCCGCGCCAGCCGTGGTCGAGGTCCAGCGAGTCGTCGCCGATGTTCCAGATCGAGAAGTACTTGAGGTCGACCGTGCCGCCCCAGATCTCGATGCCGTCATCGACGTTGTTCATGATCTCGATGTGGTCGATCTCGGTGCTCTTGCCGATGCCGCCCAGCGAGAGGCCGTTGAGCTCGTTGCCGAGGCCAACCACCTTGCCGCCGTAGCGGAGCGACAGGTGGCTCAGCGTGCCGCTGTCGTCCATGTCATCGCCGCCGCCGTAGTAGGTGCGGCCGGTGCCGTCGTCGACCAGGCCTTCCATGTTGGCGTAGTTGGCGGCGTTGGGGGCCGCGGTGTTGGTGCCGACGGCGCCCTGGCCGTACTTGCCGATGTACGCGCGGCCGCAGATGGTGAGGTTGCCCCACTCGTTGGCCACGGCGCGCCAGGTGCCGGTCTTCGGGTTGCCGTTGGTCCAGGTGGCCACGTCCGAGGTGGACGTCATGATGATGGGCTCAGCGGCGGTGCCCTGCGCGAAGAGCCGTGCGCCGCGGGTGATGGCGAGCGAGCCGCCGACGCCGGTGGTGCTGGCGATCACGGTGCCCGCCTCGATGGTGAGGCTGGCGCCGTTGGTGACGTAGATCTGGCCGGCGAGCCGGTAGACGTTGTTCTTGGTCCAGGTGGTGGACGTGGTGATGTCCGAGTTCACAATGATCTCGGCGGCGCCAGCGGAGCCAGTGAGGACGGCGCCGAGGGCGACCGTCGCGGTGAGGTTCATACGGGTCTTCATGGTTGCTTTCCTGAGATGGAACACGGTCCAGGAGCGGTGACCCCCCGAACGACGGGGGATCCGGAGAGGAGATGGTCGAAGTACATCGCCCAAGCCTTGGAAGGTCGTTTCCCTATGCCATGAACGCGGTTCATCTTGCGTCAGGAAAGCGTTCAGCCGTTGGCCCGGCGATCAGCGTTTGGTGCGGCTGGCGCGCTCCACCTGCTCGAGGTAGCGGGCCACGTCCTCGCGGGGCCGGATCGCCTGCGCATCGCGCAGGAGCGGGAGGGCATCGGCGAAGCGCTCCTGCGACACGTACACCTGCGCGATGCGCACCTTGGCGTTGGCCGCGAAGGCATCGATGCGTGCGGCACGCTCGTAGTACAGGATCGCCCGGTCGGGCTCGCCGGAGCGCGACCAATGCTGCCCGAGCAGCATGAGTGCCTCGCCGTCAAGCGGGTCAAGCTCCACGACTTCCTCGAGCACCTTGGCAGCCTCCGCGCCGCCATCGCCCGCATTCATCGCGAGCCGTGCCTGGAGCTTGAGCACCTTGCGACGATCGGTATCGGCCAACTCGTCGCCCCATGACTCGCGGATCCGCCCCAGCAGCGACTTGGCCTGAAGGGCACCCCCGCGCGCCGCCAGCAATTCGGCCGAGCGGATGGCGCGCGCGGGTGACTGCTCCGGATTTTTCTGCACCGCCCGATCGAACGCCGAGAGCGCCAGGTCAGGAAGTCCCTCGGTGACGTAGATGTCGCCGAGCGTGAACAGGCTGTCCACGGTCGACTTGCCGATCGCGTCGAGTGCTTCCAGGTTGGAGGCCGCCTTCATGGGCTGCTTCAGCCCGAGGAACGTGTGCGACTGCAGGAGCCAGAAGTCTCCCTTGTCCGGGAAGGCAGAGATCAGCACGTCGAGCAGGCTCGCGGCATCCTCGTACTTGCCCTGGCGGAACACCGAGCGCGTGAGGCCGAGCCGCCACTCCACGTTCTCCGGCTGGAGAAGGAGCGCGCTTCGGTAGGCCGACTCCGCTGGCTGGAAGTCCTGGCGGGCCGAGTGGCAGAACCCGAGCAGGCCGTACGAGTACGCATCGGCGCCGCCGAGCTCGATCATCTTGTTGAAGGCCGCGATCGCCTCCTCATACTTCGCTTGGCGCGTGCAGATCAGGCCAATACTTCGGTAGGCGCGCCGGAAGCTCGGGAACTTCGCCACGGCCGTGCGATAGTTGCCGAGGGCGGCATCCAGTTTCTCCTGCTGGAACTGGACGCCCCCCAGCGTGAGGTCGAGCACCGCCGAGCCGTCCGCACGAACGGAGTCGCGCAGCAACTCCTCGGCGGCGGGGAGTTCCTCAGGCATCAGCTGGCGCACCAGCTCCAGCAGCGCCATGTCGTCTTGGGTGACCCGCGGCTCGACCTCCGGATTGATCCCGTACCCACCGACGAACGACTTCTGGAACGATGGATCGTTCCAGATGGCGGCCAGGTCAGGCGCCGATCCGGTGGGGTCCGCCACCTGCGCGGCGGCGGGCCACGCGAGCAGGGTCCACGAAACGGCCGCGACGGCAATCGACGAGTGCATGGTCATGGTGTGGCTCACGAGTTCCTCGGCGGCTGGAATCGAACGGTCACGC
>JBJOIF010000106.1:0-4525 GCA_046047335.1 Planctomycetota bacterium
CCGTCCCCGCTCGCCGACGATCCCGCCGTCGAGGCCCACGTCGACGCGCTGGTGGCGGCCGTGGTCGCAGCACAGGCCGGGATCACCGGCGCCCGTCCCGCCGACCCGGCGCTCGCGGCGCCGTTCGCGGATGCGATGGCGCGCACGGCCGCGGTACGGGGCCGAGGCCCGATCATGCCGTACCTCGGCACCGGCATGGGCAATGGCCCGCTCGTGCAACTGGCCGACGGCAGCGTGAAGTGGGACATGCTCAACGGCATCGGCGTGCACATGTTCGGGCACGGCGATCCGCGCATGGTGCGCGCAGCGGTCCGCGCCGGGCTGTCGGACCTCTGCATGCAAGGCAACCTCACCAGCAACGCCGACAGCGTGGCGTTCGCCGAGCTCCTGGTGCAGGAGGCGGCAAAGAGCAGCGGCATCGCGCACTGCTTCGTCAGCAACTCCGGCTGCATGGTGAACGAGACCGCCCTCAAGATCTGCATGCAGAAGACCGGCGGCGCCCCGCGCGTCATTGCCTTCCAGGACTGCTTCCTGGGCCGATCGATCACCATGACGCAGATCGGCGACAGCGCCGCATACCGCCAGGGCATTCCGCTGTCGACCCTGGTGGACTACATGCCGTTCTACGATCCGTCGCTCGGGCCGCGGTCGATCGAGATGGCGGTGTGGCATCTGAAACAGTACGTCCACCGGTACCCGGGGCAGCACGCGTGCTTCGTCATGGAGCTGGTGCAGGGCGAGGGTGGGTTCAACGTCGCGCCGCGCGAATTCTTCATGGCGCTGATCGAGGTCTGCCGTGCCGCTGGCATCCCGGTGTGGGACGACGAGGTGCAGACCTTCGGCCGCACCGAGCGGATGTTCTGCTTCGAGGCGCTGGACCTCGGCCGCCACGTCGACGTGGTGACCGTGGGCAAGATGAGCCAGGCGTGCGCATGCCTCTATACCGCGGACATGAACCCGAAGCCGGGGCTCATCAGCGGCACGTTCACCGCCAGCACGTCGGCGTTCGCCGTCGGCGGCGAAGCGCTGCGGACGATGCGCGACGGCGGGTACTACGGCCCGGACGGGCGCAACGCGCGTCTGCACGCGGCGTTCCGCGAACACGCGGGGCGGCTGGTGGATCGGCATCCGGAATGGTTCCCAGCGGTCAGGGACGCCTTCGGCCGCGAGAGCCGGTCGTTCGTAGGCGGCACCGGCGGCATGTGCCGCATGACCCCCTTCGGCGGCGACAAGGACCGCATCATGCGGTTCCTGCACGTGCTCTTTGCCGAGGGGGTGATGGCCTTCTACTGCGGCCATGGGCCGTACCACGTGCGCATGCTGCCGCCGGTCGGCGTGATGCGCCCCGAGCAGTGGGAGCCCGTGTTTGAGATCGTCGAGCGCGCCATGGCGAAGTCATGCGAGGCGGGCGGGGCGTGATTCTCGGACAGTCATCCGGGGCCTGAAAAGAGCCGATACTGAAGGGCCGATGTTCGTCATCCGACAGGCCCTTCCCGACGATGCCGCCACGCTGCTCAAGCTGGCGCGCATGGTGCACTTCATCAATCTGCCGGCGGACCCGGACATCATCGCTGCGAAGATCGCCCGCAGCAGGCGCAGCTTCGCTGGCGAGGCGGCCGATGAGCGTGAACGTCAGTTCATGTTCGTCCTCGAGGACACGCAGACGGGCGGCGTGATCGGGACGAGCTCGCTGATCTGCCGGATGGGGTGGCCAGGGTGGCCGCACATCTCGCTCCGCGTCCGGCGCCGCGAGCACTTCAGCCGCGACCTGAACACGGGCGCGATGCATACCACGATCCAAGTCAGTGCCGACGAGAGCGGGCCGAGCGAGTTGGGCGGGCTGATCCTGGCGCCGGGCTACCGCGGCCACCGGGAGCGGCTCGGCTCGCTGCTGTCGCTCGTGCGCTTCCACTTCCTTGGGCTGCACCGAGCGCACTTCCAGCCGCACATCATCGCCGAGTTGATGGGGCCACTCACGCCCGACAGCAACACGCTGTTCTGGGAGTTCTTCGGGCGGCGGTTCATCAACCTGAGCTACACCGAGGCCGATGCCTTCTGCCAGCACAGCAAGGAGTTCATGCTGAGCCTGCTGCCCAAGGAGGAGATCTACCTGAGCACGCTGCCAGCCGAGGCCCGCAACCTGGTGGGCAAGGTGGGCGATGAGACGCGCCCCGCCAAGGCGATGCTCGAGAAGCAGGGGTTCACGTACCGCGATCGATGCGATCCGTTCGACGGCGGCCCATACCTCGAGGCGGAGGTCGATTCGATCCCGCTTGTGCGAGCCACGCGTCCGATGCGGCTGGCCGAAGGGGAACCCGCGGACGGGGTGGCCGCCTTCGTGAGCTGCGCCGCCGACCGTGGGCTCGGGTTCCGGGCGATCCGCAGCGCGTGCATGGTGGACGGCGACACGGTTCGGCTGCCGGCCGCCGCGGCCGCTGCGCTGGGCGCACGCCCCGGTGACGCGGTCGGCGTGACCCCGATGTCCACGGAGCGATGATGGACCTCGGTGAGATCGTCTCGCGGGATCCGGCGCGTCCTTCCCAAGAGGTCTGGCGCGGCGCGCCGTCGCCGGCCGAGGCCGACTTGGCGGTGACGGCGGCGCGCGAGGCGTTTGCGGCGTGGTCTCGGCTCGCGCAGGACGCACGCGCCGAGCACCTGCGCGCATGGGCGTCGGTGGTGCAGCGGCACGCCGAGCGCATCGCGCAGCTGATCTGCCGGGAGATGGGGAAGACGCTTGCCGAGGCACGGCAGGAGGCGGCGCTGCTGTCGGACAAGGTGACCGTGACCCTGGAGGAGCGGGTGCGGTCGCGGATCGCCGGGTACGAGGTGCCTGGGGGACCGACGCGGACGAACCGCTGCACCTGGCGGCCCCATGGCGTGATGGCGGTGGTGGGGCCGTTCAACTTCCCTGCGCACCTTCCCAATGGCCACTGGGTGCCCGCGCTGCTGGCGGGCAATACCGTGGTGTTCAAGCCGAGCGAGCGCACTCCGGCGGTGGGCGCCTTGATGGGCGAACTGATGGCCGAGGCCGGGATGCCCGAGGGCGTGTTCCACGTGGTGCAGGGCCGGGGCGACGTGGCCGCGTCGCTCGTGGCGCATCCCGGAGTCGACGGCGTCCTGTTCACCGGGAGCTGGCCCGTGGGTCGAAGGATCCTCGAGGCGAACCTCGATCGGCCCGGCCGCATGGTGGCCCTTGAGATGGGTGGAAGCAATCCGGCCATCGTGATGGACGACGCGGATCTGCGCGCGGCGGTCATCGAGTGCGTGCGGTGTGCGTTCGTCACCACCGGCCAGCGGTGCACCTGCACGCGGCGCGTGATTGTGCACGAGCGGGTCGCCGACCGGTTCATCGGGGCGCTGGTGGACGCGTCGCGCTCGGTCACGGTGGGTGCTGGCGATGCGGACCCGGCGCCCTTCATGGGTCCGCTGGTGTCCCGCGAGGCCCGCGAGGCCGTGCTCCGCTTCCAGGCCGATCGGGCCGCGGCCGGCGCGCGGGTGCTGCTTGAGGCGAGCGCTCCGGCCGGCGAAGGCTGGTTCCTCACGCCGGGCGTGGTGCAGGTGGATGCCTTCGAGCTCGCAAGCGACCGCGAGGTGTTCGGTCCGCTCCTGCAGGTGGCCACGTGCCGTGACCTCGACGACGCGATCGTGCAGGCCAACGCCACCGAGTTCGGGCTCGCCGCGAGCGTGTTCACCGCCTCGCCGGATGCGGTCGACCAGGCCATGCACGGACTCCGTGCCGGCTGCATCAACGTCAACTGTGGAACCGCCGGGGCAAGCGGGAAGCTTCCCTTCGGCGGCTTGGGCCGGTCCGGCAACCTGCGACCAGCCGGCGCCGGCATGATCGATGCCTGCGCGTACCCGGTGGCCAGCATGATCGAGTCCGGCGGGGAGATCCCGGTCCCGGCGGGCATGCGCATCCCCGACCGGATCTGAGCGTGGAGCCCGCCGTCCCATCCCCGTCCGTGTCGATCGTGGTCCCGGCATGGAACGAGGAGGCCGTGATCGGTCAGACGGTCGGCCAGCTTCGGACGATCGCGGCCGAGATCGGCGTGCCGTTCGAGATCGTGGTGGTGGACGACGCGAGCACGGACCGCACCGCCGAACTGGCCGTCGCGGCGGGTGCCCGGGTCGTGCGCGTCGAGAAGCGTCAGATCGCCGCGGTGCGCAACGCCGGTGCCGCGGCGACCACGGCACCGTGGCTGGTGTTCGTCGATGCCGACACGTGGGTGCCCGAGACGGTGCTTCGCCATGCGCTGCTTGAGCTTGGGTCAGGCGCCGTCGGCGGCGGTTCGCGCGTTGCCTTCGACGGCCGCGGGCATCCGATCGCCGAAGGGTTCGTCGAGGCCTTCAAGGTGATCTGGTACTCGCAGGAGCTGGCCGCGGGCTGCTTCGTGTTCGCCCGCCGCGATGCCTTCGAGGCGGTCGGCGGCTTCGACGAGCGCTGGTTCGCGGGCGAGGAGTACTGGATGAGCAAGTCCCTCCGCGCCCGCGGCCGATTCGCGTTCCTGCGCGAGGAGGTCGTGAG